>DASZJN010000067.1:0-4767 GCA_035948045.1 Acidimicrobiales bacterium
ACTGGCCACGGCGGGAGCGCTCGACAGTCTCAGCCCCGATCGCCCCCGACAAGGCAATGGCCCACCGCCCGGGCCGGCCCGGACCGGCCCATCGACACGTGGGCCGAATCGACGGTCGTTGGTATGGGGCGCGGGCGCGGCCTCCCAGGCCACTGCGGACCGGCTCCCGGGTGTGGTCACCGGATCGCACCCACCGCCCCTCCCCCTCCCCACCCGGTGGGAGGAGGTGGCCGATGACCTGTGGTCCCTCGGCATGACGCCGGACACCACCGCCATGGAACTGGCCCGCCATCGGCTGAACCGGCGTGGGGTCCTCCCCACCGAGGCACTGCGATCGAGGGCGACCGGGGACCGGATCACCGTGGGCGGTGTGGTGACCCACCGCCAACAACCCGAGAGCGCGCACGGTGCCGTCTTCTTGAACCTCGAGGACGAGACCGGCATGGTCAACATCGTCTGTTCCCGTGGCGCCTGGCTCCGGTGGAAGCCGGTGGCCCGGTCGTGCCCGGCCCTGCTGGTGCGAGGGCGGATCGAACGGTCCGAAGGATCGATGACCCTGGTGGCCGAGCGATTCGATCCCCTCGACCTCGGCCCGGTCCCCTCATCGAGGGATTTCCGTTGAGCCCCGTGGACGCTCAGCCTCAGACAAATACCCGACCTGGCGCTACAGAAGTGCCCCGCCAACGTCGATAGATCCCACATCGAATCATTCATCGACGGGTTGAGCACAACCGCTCCACCTCAGACCAGCCCTATCCACCGCACCGCCGGACGACCTGGCCATCGGCGTCCCTCCATCCGGCGTCGCACAGACAAGCACGATCAAACCGACACGAACGCAACAGCAGGAGGCTGCGGATCATGAGTGGGCAGATCATCGCCACCATCAATCTCTCCCTCGAACTGGTCGCTCTCCTCGTAGGGGCGTCAATGCTCCTCGGCGCCTTCGACATCATCCGCCAACCCGGGCGGGTGTGGCGGCAGGCCGGGGAGAGCAAGCCCGCCTACCTCATCCTGGTCCTCCTCATTCCCATCGTCGGCCTCGCCCTCTACGCCTTCATGGCCCGACCCAAGCTCGTGGCGCTGGCCGCCGCCGGACCCACGGCCGCTCGACCCTCCGAACCGCCCGATGCGGGCGTCGACAAGATCCGCCACCAAGACGATCGGGCCGCAACGACGCCGGACCCCCTCGGATCGGACAGCCCCGCACAGGTGGTCGGGCCCTACGGGGAGCCGGTGGTGAACGAAGCCACACCGTCCGCCCAGTCCGGACCCGTCGAGATCAGCAGCACCTTCTTCAGCAACAAGGGGAGCCGCACGGCCCGCGCCCGCCGGGGCCTGGTCCTGTCCCGCCGCCCGAAGCAAGGCGCCGGCGTGGCCGTCGAGGCCAACGTCGAGCCCGTCGAGGCCAACGTCGAGGACGTCGAGGTCCCGACCGACTTCAGCAACAAGCGGAGCCGCCCGGCCCGCGCCCGCCGGGGCCTGGTCCTGTCCCGCCGCGGGAAGCAAGGCGCCGGCCTGGCCGTCGAGGACAACGTCGAAGCCAACGTCGAGGACAACGTCGAGGCCAACGAGGTCCCGACCGACTTCAGCAGCAAGGGGAGCCGTACGGGCCGCTCGCGCCTGGGCCTGACCCTGTCCCACCGCCCGAAGCAGCGCGCCAGCGTGGCGGTCGAGGATGGCGTCGACGACGTCGAGCACGTCGAGGACAACGTCGAGGCCAACGAGGTCCCGACTGACTTCAGCAACAAGGGGAGCCGCGGATCCCGCTCACGCCTGGGCCTGATCCTGTCCCACAACCTCTCCTTGCGCCCGAAGCAACGCGCCAGCGTGGCCGTCGAGGACCGCGTCGAGGACGTCGAGCAAGTCGAGGACAACGTCGAGGCCAACGAGGTCCCCAGCGACTTGGGCAACAAGGGGAGCCGCAGGGCCCGCTCACGCCTGGGCCTGATCCTGTCCCACAACCTCTCCTTGCGCCCGAAGCAACGCGCCAGCGTGGCCGTCGAGGACGGCGTCGAGGACCTCGAGCAAGCCGAAGACAACGTCGAGGCCAACGAGGTCCCGACCGCTCCCGCCGGGTGGAAGACCGATCCTTCCGGACGACACCAGATCCGCTACTGGGACGGTTCTCACTGGACGGAACACGTTGCCGATGCCGACAACCAGGCCACCGTCGACCAGCCGAGTCACGACCAGCCGAGTGATGATCAGACGAGTGACGACCAGACGGAGGAGTCGGCCGGCTCCCGGCCCCGCGCCCGCTCCCGAAGGCTGGCCGTCCCCTACCGGCGCTGACGGGCCAACCGGCTGAGCCTGGCCACCAGGACCTCGAGCACCAGATCCCCCGAGAGCGCAGTGGTCCCTCGTAGACCGAGGTCGGCTTGGGCAAGCAGCTGGATGGCCCGACCGATCCGCGCCGTCCCCAATCGCCGCGACTGGGCCAGGGCCTTCTTGGCCGGGAACGCACTCCGCAGTCCCAACAGCCGGGCAGCCTCCTCAGGCGAGGTCGCCCCCGCGCCATCCAGGCGCAGCATCTGGCGATAGTGCCGGTGGAGAACCGACATCACCACCAGGGGATGGGAATCGCCGGCCTCCAACATCCGGTGGAGCACGGTGAGCGCCTTGGCCGTCTCGCCGGCGTCGATGGCATCGGTGAGGTCCCAGGGGGCCAGAGCGCCCGCCGCACCTAGAAAGGGCTCGAGGTCGTCGAGTGACACCGTGGCCCCGACCCCGTACGCGGCAGCCAGGGTGACGAGCAGGCCCTCGAGCCGACCCATGTCCTCGCCGAGGTGCTCGGACAGCTGGGCGGCGGCCGGGCCCTCCAGGCGGACGGGACCACCCTTCAGGTGGTCGGCCAACCACTGGGACCTCGCCCTTCCCGTCCCCACCGAGGTGTCCACCACCTCACCGACCGCGCCAGCCGCCTTGACCAGCGCCTGGGGGATGGTGCCACTGCCGCCCACCAGCACCAACGCCGTGGTGGACAAGGGGTCGTCGAGGTACTCCACCAGTCGTTTGGCGTCGCCGGCTGTCAGCTGGCCCGCCTCGCGCACCACCACCACCCGCCGATCGACCAGGAAGGCAGGCGTCGTGCAGGCGTCGATGACCGCCCCCACGTCGAATTGGTCGACGCCTGGGCCCCCGAACTCCTCGACCATCAGCGACGGGTCGCCCCCATCGACCAGACGCTCGGTGAGGCCGTGGGCGGCCTGGGCCACCAGGGAGGGGTCGTTCCCCTTGACCAGATAGACGGCCCGGGCGGCGGTGTCGGATCCGGCAGAGACGGCGGCGGCCTTGGTCGCACTCATGGCCCGAGCCACACTACGAGCCCACCGAGGCGCCGGCGTCGTCCCGCGCCGCCTCGATGGCGGCCAGGGTGGCGCACACCTGGCGGTGGGCGGCGACGTCGTGCACCCGGATGATCCGGCAGCCGAGGGCGGCCCCCAGCGCCGTGGCAGCCAACGATGCCTCGGCCCGGTCACCGATCTCCAGGCCCAGGACCGCCCCGAGGAACGTCTTGTTCGACGCCGACAGCAGGAGCGGGTACCCGAGGGAGGCCAGCTGGTCGGAGGTTCGCAGCAGCAGCAGTGACTGGTCGGCCGTCTTGCCGAGGTCGAGGCCGGCGTCGAGGACGATGTGGTCGTCGGCCAGCCCAGCCGAGCGCGCCCATGACACCCGCTCGAGTAGGTAGGTTCTCACCGCGTCGACCACGTCGTGGTATTCGGGCTCCGGATCGGGGATGCGGGGACCGAGCCGAATGTGGGTGGCCACCACCGTGGCTCCGGCGGCGGCGGCGGCCCCGAGGTACAGCGGATCGGAGAAGCCGCTGATGTCGTTGCCCATCACCGCGCCGGCGGCGTAGGCCTCCTTGGCCACCGACGCCCTCCAGGTGTCGACCGACAGGGCGATGTCGAAGCGGGCCCGAAGGGCCTCGATGGCCGGAACGACCCGGTCGAGCTCCTCGGCCTCGTCCACGACCGGGCCAGGTCCGGCCTTGACCCCACCCACATCGAGGAGGTCGGCGCCGTCGTCCACCAGCGTCTCGGCGCGCTTGACGAGATCGTCGAGCCCGAACGTCGCCCCCCGGTCGTAGAAGGAGTCAGGGGTTCGGTTGAGGATGCCCATGACCAGGGCCCGGTGGGTGATGTCGAAGGTCTTGTCCCCGAGGGCCAACCTGGTGGCGCGCACGGCAGGGACGCTATCGGGCGGTCGGGCCGCACCGGGCGGTGGCGCCACCCCGAGCACGGGCCCTCGGTCAGAACAATCGGGCCGCCAGCGCCTTGCGGTACTCGGTGGTACGGGCATCATCGGGGCCCAGGGTCTCCAACAGATCGACGAACTCCTGGCGGGCGACCGGGTCCTCGCGGACCCGGTCGAGCAGCCCGTCCAACAGCCGTTCGACCCCGACGGCATCCACGTCGACCTGCTGGGAGACCAGGCGGGCCTCGGCCGACAGCCGCCGGGTCTCTGGGGTCTCCGGGATCCGACCGAGTAGGGCGATGGCCTCGTCGGACTCGCCGCGGCCGATCATCATGGACGCCAGCGCGCCGATGGCGCCCTCATGATCGGGTTGCAGCTCGAGCGCCTTGCGCAGGGGCTCCTCGGTCCCCGAACTGACCCCCTCAGCCACCAGTCGATCGGCTTCCGATGGCTGCGGGGCCAGTCTGGCGACGAACTCCTCCACCACGGCCTCGGGCTGGGCGCCGATGAACCGGTCGACCACCTTGGCGTCCTTCAGTGCGAAGACGGCGGGGATCGACTGCACCT
>DASZJN010000068.1:0-2292 GCA_035948045.1 Acidimicrobiales bacterium
GCACGCGCCCGATCGATCTTCCACAACCCGAACCGACTCGAGGTCGGCGGCGAACCGTGGCTCTTCGTGGTCGGTGGCTGCTACCACGACCGGCTGGCCCGGCTGCCGGCCGGATGGCGGATCACCTGGCGGGTGGAAGAGACGCTGTGGTGGCACCATCCCATGCCCGGGTTGCCGTCCACTCCCTACCCGCTTCCTGAGGACGCCTTCGGATCCGAGGCCGCTCCCGGGGGACCCTGACCTGACCCCCGCCCGGCGCCGCCTTCCGGCGCCACCCGGCTCAGCGGGCCCGACTCCCGCGCCACCGTCAACGAGACGACGCCTCCGTGGGCCGGGCGCTACCGGGCCTCGACGTGGGTGAGGGCGAGGACGAAAGGCTGCTCGCCGGAGAGGGCGTGGCCCAGCTCGACGCGGAGGCCGGCCGAGGTGGGTTCGGTCACCAGGCCAAGGCCTTCCAAGGTCGTCGCCTCGGTGGCCGGTGTCGCCCCGACCTCCTTCAGTGTGACCGCGTGTCGCGCTGCCGGGGCCACCACCTGGCCATCCAAGCCCGCCGGCCGGAGGAACGCATAGACGGTCACGTCCCTGGCCGTGTAGCGCGCCTCGACCCCGCCGTCGGTCAGTCCCTGCGCATGGACCCAGGGCCGGGTGGCGAACAGCGCGGCTCCGGCGGCATCCGTGAACGTGGCGAGCCACTCCAGGCGGCGGAGCTGGGGCTGGGCGATCGACGCGTCCTCGCCGCGAGGACCGACGTTGAGCAGTAGGTTCCCACCCTTGGCGGCGATGTCGGTGAGTGACCACATCAGGTCGCGCCGCGAGATGAAGTCCTCCTCGCTCGAGAGCCGGTTGTGCCCGAAGCCCTTGTCCATGCCGCGGACGCACTCCCACGGGTGTGCCTGGACCGTGTCGAACACCGCGTACTCCGGGGTACGCACATCGAACAGCGGGGGCTTGGGCGGCACCAGCCCCTTCGCCGCCGCCGCCCCCCGCGCCGAGTAGGAGTCGAGCATGCGCCGGCCGGGTTTCGACTTGGCCAGCTCCCACAGGGGCGACCAGGGCATGAACCGGTCGTTGACCACGCCGTCGGGCACGGCCTGGTAGTAGTCGGCCAGCACCCCGGCCAGGTGTCGCACCGTCCCCGGCCACGAGATGTCGTTCCAGAGCACGCTGGGCCGATACCGGTCGATGAGCTCCCGGAGGTGGGCCTCGGCGTAGTCCACATAGGGGCCCCGCGGCTGAGCCGCCACCAGGTCGCCGAACGACCCGATCGGGTGGTCGTTGAAGGTCCAGTCGAGGCCGCCCGAGTAGTAGACGCCGAAGCGCATGCCGCGGGCCCGGACGGCTCCGGCCAGCTCGCCGACCACGTCCCGCCTCGAGTGGAACCCGGGCTGGTGCGGGTTGGGCACCTGGGTGGGCCACAGGCAGTAGCCGTCGTGGTGCTTGGCCACCAGGACGACGTAACGGGCCCCGGTGGCCGCGAAGGTCGCCGCCCAGCGGTCCGGTTCCCAGTGGGCCAGGCCGGCCTCCCAGTCGGGGATGAAGGAGCGGTAGGGGCGCCCCGGGTAGTGCTCGGCGTGGAAGCGGGCCGCCGGGCTGTCGGGGAACCGGAGCGAGTTCTCGTACCACTCGGCGTAGGGGGACCACGCCAGGGCCCGGGGATCACGCCGGGCCAGCAGGTCTCCGATCTCGTGGTCGACAGGGGCGAAGGCCGGCACCGAGGCCGGGGTCCAGTGGACGAAGATCCCGAGCTTGGCATCCCTCCACCACGCCGGCACCTGATGGCGACGGACCGTCCTGATCTCGCGGCGCGACCCCGCCATGGCCGTGGCGACCGTCAGCCGTTGGCGGCGGGCGAGGGGTAGGTCGGCACCTTCTCACTGGCCGGTGGCGTGGTGTAGATGGCCACCGCCCCGCCCTTCTGGAAGGCCTTGGTGGACTGCGTGGGCCAGTGGCCGGGGAGGTAGCGCGTCCCGCCGTCCACGTACTCGTAGAGGCCGGCTCCCTGGCGGCCGAGCTCGTCGGGGCCGGAGATCGACGGGTTCCACCAGACCTCCGTGGCGTCATCGACACCGCCGAAGTCGGTTTGCGGCCAGATCCCCTTGTTGCCCCAGGAGAGCGACGGCTGGGTGATGGCCCGTGGTGTCGGGGCCCCGGCGAACAGCGCGGTCTCGAAGTTCTGCGCCGTCAGGTCGGGGCCCAGTCCCTGGATGACCGGGTAGAAGAGGGGGGGTCCACGACGGAGGTGGCCGCGGCGGTGAGGTCGGGCGGATTCTGGCCGAAGTACCACTGGTACAG
>DASZJN010000069.1:0-4933 GCA_035948045.1 Acidimicrobiales bacterium
CAGAAACGCGCCCCCAAACTCCCAGCTCCCAACGTGCGGTAGTGCCATGATGACCCCCTTACCGGCTGCCATCCCATCCACAAGATGCTCGAGGCCCTCACAAAGCGTTCGCTGCTCCACCTCGATCGGCGACGTACTCCCGAGCTGGGCCCCTTCGACCCAGTAGCGAGCGTAGGCCCGAAACGATCGACGCGCCCACTGGTCCAGGACCACGGCGTCCGAGGAGTCGGCGTCCAGCACACGGCGCAGATTGTTCACCACCATCCGGCGGTGCTGGTGCCGCACCCTGAACATCACGTCCCCGACGCGGTTGGCCACGCCCAGCGCCACCGGCTCGGGCACCGCGGCCAGGCACCGACCGAGGACGGCGTAGGTCCGAAAGACGACGCGGCCCCTGTTCACGAGCGCCCGAGGATCAACCGGCGGCCCGGCGACTCAGGGATGGCGGCGGCCGGCGCGCTGCCGGATGCCCTGGCGGGCGTGTCGGGCGCGCCAGGTCCGACCGGACCGACTGGCCAGTTCCCCCTGCCGGCGAGCCCTCCACCGGGATGGTGAGGCAGACGAGCTGCGCCCCCCGACGCGGACCGTGGTGCGCGTGCGGCGGTGGCGCCGGGGACTGGCGCCGAGGACGGGTGCCTCGGCCAGACGCCACACCTTGACGAAACGTCCCACTGCGGTGGCCACGGTGAGCGCCAGCATGACCCAGAGGACAGGCACCAGAAACGACGTGGAGAGGAATCCGATGCCCAGGAGAATCATCCGCTCGGCCCGCTCCATCAGCCCGCCCTTGGCCACGATGCCCAGCGATTCCGCCTTGGCCCGCTGGTAGGAGACCAGTGACGTGGCTGCGAGCACGGCGAAGGGCAGGAGGACGAGATGCCCGGGGTGGGCCGACACGAGATACCACGCCACACCACCGAGGATCACGGCATCGGCCACCCGGTCGGTGACCGAATCGAAGAAGGCACCACGCACCGACGATGTCCCGGATGCCTTGGCCACCGGCCCGTCCAACAGGTCGTGGAGGCCGGTGAGGATCAGCAGCGCCAGGGCCAGCAGGAAGTGGCCGGTGCCTACGGCCACGGCCGTGGCGGTAGCGGAAATCAACCCGGTGGCGGTCAACATGTCGGCGGTGATGCCGAACCGCTGCAGCCTGCGACCAACGGGACCGGTACCTCGGTCGACCGTGTCGCGCCATCGCCCGTCAAACATGGCATTTCCTCCAGAAGGCTCATCAGACCTTACCATCTGCTTGCTGGAGTTGCCGCCACAGCGCCACCGGTGGAACCACCCTGCCGAGTTGCGAATCCCAGCCTGGCCCGCTGTCGACCAGAGCGTCCGGCCCTCGGTCGGGCAGCTTGCGTGGCCGCCGGGAACGCGTTCTAGCGGCAGGCACCGATGGCATCAACGCTGTCGGGCTGAGTCGAGCGGTGACGGCGCGAATTTCACCTCAAGTCGGGTGGCGGCGTGCCGATGAACGAGCAATGGCCCTGCATCAGACGATGGCCCAGCAGCAGGAGCCGGCGTCCGGCGTCGACAACCCCCTCGACCAGCTCAATGCCTATTGGCGCTTGGTCGTGTACGAGTACGCGCTTCGGCGGGAGGCAGGCCTCGAGGCCAAAGAGGCGGTGCGGTGGTCCCTCCGGCGGGTCCTGCCGCCGCCCGACGGCCTCCACCCCGCCCTGGCCATGATCGCCGGCTACCCGGTCGACCTCGAATCCTGGCAGGCAGAGGCATCGTCGCTGCTCCGCACCGTGATCGCCGCCGGCGACAAGAGCTGGCAGAGCCTGCGGGAGAAGGAAGGCTGGCAACCCGGCACCATCGGGATGGGATGGTGAGGCAGGGGCTCCTGCCGGTCCGAGGAAGCCGCGCCGCCCGTCCAGTCTGAGGGTCAGCGACCAGCTAGAGGGACAGCGGCCGCATCGGGGCCATGATCAGCCCCGGGTCACCCCTCCAGTCCACTCCGGGGACGTCGATGTAGAGCTCGATCTCGTTGCCGTCGGGATCGAGGATGTACAGGCTGTGGGTCACCGTGTGGTCAGTGGCCCCGACGACGGGCACGCCGGCTGCCTCGAGCCGTGCAGCCGCTTCCCGGAGCTCGTCATCGCTGTCGCCCACCTTGAGCCCGAAGTGGTAGAGGCCGAGCCTCCTGCCCGCCGGCAGCGGGGCGGCCCCTTCCCCGACTTCGATGAGCAGTAGTTCGTGGTGGGTCCGACCCGATGAGAATGCCGCCACCGGCATTCCGGGTGCGTTCGGGAATACCGGCTCCCACCCGAGGACCTCGCCGTAGAAGGCCGCCGACCGCTTCACGTCCCTCACGTAGAGCACCAGGTGCCCAAGCTCCTTGACCTGCAGGGTCACTCCGTCTCCTCCTTTCCTCATCCGGTCAAACGCCGGGCCGTCCGGTTCGATTCCGGCTCAGTCCGGCTCAGTCCGGCCATGCCTCATGGATTCGTTGCCAGCTGACGGCCAGGGTCTCGGGAAGCACCCGCGTATCGGCCACGGCGGTCATGAAGTTGGTATCTCCGAGCCAGCGTGGGACGGCATGGAGGTGGAGGTGTCGCGGGACACCGGCCCCGGCGGCTCGCCCCAGGTTCGCCCCCACGTTGATCCCGTCCGGTCCGAGTGCTGCCTCCAGCGCGGCCACTCCCTGTCGGAGGGCCGACCACATCTCTGATCCCTCCCCATCGGTCAGGTCCCCGAGCGAGCTGACGTGCCGCACGGGAAGGACCATGAGATGACCACTGGCGTAGGGATAGGCGTTGAGAACCGCGTAGGACACGGTCCCGATCCACAGGACACCGTTGTCGGCCGAAGGAGGGCCACTGGCCGCGATGCGACAGAAGACGCAGTGATCGGGGTCGTCGAGGCGATGGGAGTCGACGCCCCCGGCCAGAGCCGGCTCGGACGAACCGGCTGCGGTCACGTACTCCCCGCGCCACCCGGCCCACAGGTGCTCGAGGCTCACGATGGGGATTCGGGGATCCGGCGCTCGGCGACCTCCGCTTCGAGCTCGTCGGTGAAGGCCATGAGCTCGACCCCGCGCTCGGGCTGGTTGCTCCCCCGGCGGTTGACACCCACCGTGCCGGCGTGAACGTCGTCGTCGCCCACCACCAGGATGTAGGGAATCTTCATGACCTTGGCCTTGCGGATGCGCGCCTTCAGGTGCTCGTCGGCGGGATCGACCGAGACCCGAGCCCCTACCGCCCGCAGGCGGTCGGCCACCTTGTGGGCATAGGCCGCATGTTCGTCCTTCACCGCCAGGACGCGGACCTGCTCGGGCGACAGCCAGGTGGGCAGGGCGCCGGCATAGTGCTCGAGGAGGATGGCGAAGAAGCGCTCGACCGAGCCGAACAGCGCCCGGTGGATCATGACCGGCTGGTGCCGACCGTTGTCGGCACCGATGTACTCCATGCCGAACCGCTGGGGCTCCTGGAAGTCGAGCTGAATGGTCGACATCTGGTGGGTCCGCCCGATGGCGTCCCGGGCCTGCACGGAGATCTTCGGCCCGTAGAAGGCGCCGCCTCCCTCATCGATGACCAGCTCGAGGTCCATGGCCGTCGCCGCCGTGCGGAGGGCCTCGGTGGCCTCGTCCCAGTCCTCGACCGAGCCCACGGCCTTCTCCTCGGGACGCGTCGACAGCTCGAGGAAGAAGTCGTCGAGACCGAAGTCCCGCAAGAGGGACAGGACGAAGGTGAGGGTCGAGTGGAGTTCGTGGGCCATCTGGTCGCGGGTACAGAAGATGTGCGCGTCGTCCTGGGTCATGCCGCGCACCCTGGTCAGTCCGTGCACCACGCCAGACTTCTCGTATCGGTACACGGACCCGAATTCGAACAGGCGCATGGGCAACTCGCGGTAGGACCGCTGATGGCTCTTGAAGATCAGGATGTGGAACGGGCAGTTCATTGGCTTGAGGTAGTACTCCTGGCCGCCGTCCAGCTCCATGGGCGGGAACATCCCCTCGGCGAACCAGTCCAGGTGGCCCGAGGTCTCGAACAGCTCCGCCTTGGTGATGTGAGGGGTGTAGACGAACTCGTAGCCGGCGGCCTCGTGGCGCTGACGCGAGTAGTCCTCCATGAGGCGGCGGATGGTCCCGCCCTTGGGGTGGAAGACGGGCAGTCCCGAGCCGATCTCCTCGGGGAAGGAGAACAGGTCCAGCTCGGCGCCGAGGCGGCGGTGGTCCCTCCGCTCGGCCTCAGCCAGCCGGTCGAGGTGGACGGCCAGCGCCTTCTCCGACTCCCATGCAGTGCCGTAGATGCGCTGCAGCTGCTGGCGCTTCTGATCGCCCCGCCAGTAGGCCCCCGCCACGCGCATGAGCGCGAAGTGTCCCAGTCGGCTGGTGGACGGGACGTGCGGGCCCCGGCACAGGTCGGTGAAGCTCGGCGAATTCCAGTAGGTGGACACCTGGGCGGCGCCGGCCCCCTCGGCTGCGGCGTCCACCTCCTCGTGTCCGGCGTCGACAGCCTCGATGATCTCCCGCTTGAACGGTTGGTCGCCGAAGATCGAGAGTCCCTCTGCGATGGTGTGCTCGTGACGGATGAAGGGTTGGCCCTCCGCCATGATCTCGCGCATGGCGGCGTCGATGCGCTCGAGGTCGTCGTCACTGAAATGGGCCCCGCCCGGCAGCTCGAAGTCGTAATAGAAGCCGTCCTCGATGACCGGCCCGATGGCGAAGTGCGCTCCGGGCCACAGCCGGAGCACGGCCTGGGCCAGCACGTGGGCGGTCGAGTGCCGCAGCACGGCGCGGCCGGCCTCGGAGTCGGCGGTGATGACGCTGACCTGGGCCCCATCGGGCAGCGGGGCGTCCAGATCGACCTCGGCCCCGTCGAAGGTGGCCGCCACCGCCGCCTTGGCCAGCCGGGGACCGATGGACTCGGCGAACTGGGACGCGGTGGTGCCCTCCTCGAACTCCTTGGTCGCGCCATCGGGAAGT
>DASZJN010000070.1:0-1745 GCA_035948045.1 Acidimicrobiales bacterium
AGCGGCCGTTCCATGTCGGCTTTCACGTCTTCGATGGCCCGGAGCTGGTCGGAGGTCTCGACGTACGGGAAGGAGGACTCCAGCTCGGCCTGCCATGGCGTGTCGGGGCCGAAGGCGTGTCCGACGATTTCGAGCCGGCGCCGGTAGAGGGCGACCAACTCCTCGGCCACCTCGTGCACTGCCGCCCGGGCCTTGGAGCGGGCGCGCTGCCATTCGGAGCCACCCAGCCGGCTGACCGTCGGGGACTCGCCGCCGGCGTACGGGGTCAGCAGCTCGATCTGATCTGTGGGCAGGTAGAGCTTGTCGGCACCGCGGTACTCCAGCAGCAGGTAGTCACGGGTGGCGCCCCCCATGGTCCGGGTGACCATGCCGCCGTAGCGAGCCACGCCGTGCTGGCGGTGGACCACGTAGCTGCCCGGGGCCAGGTCGTCGAAGAACCCGTCGACCGGTCGGGCCCTGGTCCGGGCCTGCCGGTGGGGGCGACGGCGTCCGGTGACGTCGGACTCGGTGAGGACGGCCACCTTGGCCCCCGGCAGCACGAAGCCGCTGTCCACCGCCGCCACCACGATGCGGGCGCCCGGGACACTCAGGTCGATCACCCCTGCTGAGCCTGCGGGGGATCCGGGCTGACTCGATCCGAAGGAGGCCGCGACCGGTACGATGACCCCGTCTTCGGCCAGGAGACCGGACAGGCGTTGGGCTCCCCCCGGCGAGGAGGAACAGAGCACCACCGAGTACCCGGCACCGACGAGCCCGGAAATCTGACCGGCCAGCTTGGATCCGTCGCCCAGGATTGGCTCCCAGCCCCTGCTCTCCACCTGGGGGACATCGGGTCCCTCCGCCGTGGGGACCAGCGACAACACGCCGGCTCCGGTCTCCGCCAGCAGGCGGTCGAACGGCACATGGAGGCGTGGTGCGTCGACGCCGGCCTCGAGTCCCCACGTCGAGGCCAGGGCGTCCGCCAGGGCCGACTCCTCCTCCAGCAGCTCGCCGGCGCGGTCGCGGATCCGACGGGGCTCCACCAGGACCACCAGGGCGTCATCGCCCAACAGGTCGGTGATCAGCTCCTCGGTGTCGGCCAGCCACGGCAGCCACGACTCCATCCCGTCGAACTGGTCCCCGTCCGCCAGGCGATCCCACTGATGGCGCCCCCATGGGGCCGAGCCGACCAGCTCGGCGGCCCGCTTCCGCATGGCCTCGTCGGCCACCAACTCCCGACACCCGTAGAGCTCGACCTGACCCAGGTCATCGATGCTCCGTTGGTCGGCCACGTCGAACCGGGTCAACCGGTCCACCTCGTCTCCCCACAGGTCGATCCGGATCGGCTCGTCCCCCGTGGACGGGAACACGTCGACGATCCCGCCCCGGACGGCAAGCTCGCCGCGGTGCTCCACGATCGATTCGCGCCGATACCCCATGGCCACCAGCCGACGCACCAGGTCATCGACGTCCAATCGATCCCCCTTGGCCACCCGAATGGGACGGGCCGCGCTTCGCCAGGGCCCGAGGCGCTGCAGGACTGCCTTGATCGGTGCCACCACGATGGCGGGGCGAGAGGCGTTGGCTTCCGGTCGCCCGGCCAGGTGCCAGAGCAGTCGGAGGCGGCGCCCCATGGTCGACACATCCGGGCTGACCCGCTCGAAGGGCAGCGTCTCCCAGGCCGGGAAGTTGTGGACGTCACCCCCACCCTCATCGGGCCCGGGTGGCGTCGCCGTCGGACCAGAGCCGGTGAATGCCGCCAGATC
>DASZJN010000071.1:0-26755 GCA_035948045.1 Acidimicrobiales bacterium
GTGGCACTGGCGGCCGGTCTGCTCTGGGGGGGACCGACGGCGTCGGTGGTGTGCATCGACCCGTCCCCGGGACACGTGGTCCTCCTCCCGGCCGCGGTGTGGGCCAACGGTGCCCCGCCGCGGCTGTTGCTGGTGGGAACGGCCGATGCTGCCACCATGCTCGACGAGACACAGGCCCTCCTCGGCCACCACCAGATCGAGGCTTCCACCTGGCGGTGGTCCGAGGAGCGGGGCGGCGACGACGCCGACCCCGCGCTGGCGCAACGGATCGGGAAGTGGCTCGGGGATGGATGAACGAGGGGATGGATGGCGCCGATGACCACCACCAGCCTGCCTGAACGCCGCGTCGTGCCCGAGGTGCCGGAGCGGTGGCGATTGGGCCCCGCCTTCGTGCCCAAGGACCGCTACGTGGACTCCGAGTTCCTCCGCCTCGAATTCGAGCGCCTGTTCCCCGCCGCCTGGTTGAATGCGTGCCGGTTCGACGAGGTGGAGCAGGTGGGCCAGTACGTCAACTTCGAGATCGGCGACCAGTCGATCGTCGTGGTTCGGACGGATGCCGGGCTGAAGGCGTATTTCAACGCCTGCCGCCACCGGGGCACCAGGCTGGTCAACGGGCAGGGCCGAATCGGCGAGTTCCGCTGCCCGTTCCATGCGTGGCGTTGGAACCTTGACGGCTCGATCAAATTCCAGGCCGACGCCGATGCCTTCGAGCCCCGGCCGCCCGAGGAGCTCTGCCTCCCCGAGTGCCGGGTCGGGGAATGGGGCGGTTGGGTCTTCATCAACATGCAAGCTGACCCGGAGCCGCTCGAGGACTTCCTCGACCCGCTGCCTCGGCGGCTCGAGGGCTTCAAGCTGGAGGACATGCGGATCGCCTGGTACAAGTCGGTCGCGCTCCCCGCCAACTGGAAGACGGCCCTCGACGCCTTCATCGAGAGTTGGCATGTGCCGGGCACCCACCCTCAGCTCCTGCGTCCCGACAAGCGCCCGACGCCGCCGACCATTGCCGAGTGCGAGCAGTACGGGGCGACCTTCAACGAGCTCTTCCGCCTGCATTCCCGGCATGCCGACCTCTTCCGCTACGGGCCCGAAGGCGACTCGACCAGACTCCGGGCCGCCTACCGGGCCGACCCGAGGGCCATCCACCGCAACGTCGAGTACTCCCTGCGGGAGCTCCGGGCCCTCTACCTGAAGACGGACCTGGCGGCCGCGGCCGAGCTGGTCACCACCGACGGGGCCGACGGCGCGGCGGGCAACGCCATCTACCAGCGCCTCCGCAAAGAGCACGCCCGGGCCGCCGGGATCGACTATCCCGAGCTCACCGACGACCAGCTCAAGGGGGCCATGTACGACTGGCACATGTTCCCGAACACGGTGTTCCTGGTCGACATGGGGTGTTGTCTGGCCTACCGGGCCCGGCCAGACCCCACCGACCCCAACCGCTGCATCTTCGACGTACAGGGCCTCGAGCTCCCGCCCGCCGGCGGGCTGCCCACCGCCCCACCTCAGTTCTTCGCCGACTGGCGCGACGGCGACATGGGCGAGATCCTGAGCCAGGACTTCTCCAACATGTCCGAGGTGACCTCGGGTCTCCATTCACGGGCCTACGACGGCCACCGCCTCAACACCGCCCAGGAGATGACCATCTGGAACTACCACCGGGCCATGGACGTCTATCTGTTCGGCTGACCTGGCCGAGGTTCGAGACCCGGAAGTGGGCGCCGAGATCGCCAACGGGCCCTGACCCGGGCGCGAGTGGCTGCGTCTCGGGCGCTCCCGACGGTGCGCCGGTATCCTTGGCCGGATGCCCGCTGTCGCCGACGATGCGGTCTCCGGCGCTGCCCGGCCCACCCCGGAGTCTGAGGCGGAGCGGAGCCAGCTGATGGACGCGGCACTGAAGGTCATGCGGCGGAACGGATTTCAGGGGGCCAGCGTCCAGGACATCCTCGACCGCGCCGGGCTGTCCACCCGCGCCTTCTACCGGCAGTTCCAATCCAAGGACGACCTGTTGTTGGCCATGTTCCGAACCGCATCGGGAGCCGACGTGGACACGGTGGCACGGAGGGTCGAGGAGGCCCCTACCTCCGTCGAGGCCGTCCGGGGGTGGATCGACGAGGTGCTGGCCATCGCCTACGACCGCAGGCGGATTCAGCGCCTGGTCATGTTCAACGGCGTGGCCCGCCAGGCTGTGGGCTACGAGGCCGAGGAGGCGTCCCTGCAGGACCGGCTGGTGTCGCCCCTGCTGGAGGCCATCCGTCGAGGCTCGGCTGACGGATCATTTCCCGAGACCGACCCGTTCCCCGACGCCTATTCGATCTTCGACATCGTGTGGAGCGTGGCGGGACCGCACGTGCGCCAGCGCCGACCGATGGACAAGGAGCGGGCCCGGTCCCACATCCTCCGCTTCTGCCTGCCCGCGCTGGGAGTCGACCCCGACGCCTGAACGACGAGGGCCCGGTGCGACGGGAGACGTCGCCTTCCCGAGCCGGTATGCAGCCGTCCCTGCGTAGCTCATCCTCGGCGCCTCGAACGGGGTCGGGGCCTAGGATGGGGGAGTGAGAATCGAGTTGGACACCGAACGATGCACGGGCCACGGACGCTGCTACTCCCTGGCCCCCGACCTCTTCGACAGTGACGACCGCGGCTATGGCACGGTCGTCCGTCCCGACGTGCCGGCCGGCCTCGAGGAGCAGGCCCGTACGGCCGCAGCCAACTGCCCCGAGCGAGCCATTCTGCTCGAGGATGCGTGATCCCGAGCACTGAAAACGGGATTGTCGCGCCCGGCGGGAGTGGGCTAGCCTCGCCCTCCGAGCAGGCACGGACGGCGTGCCGGCGGGACGGCAACCAAGGGGGGCCATGGGCATCGACGGTTCACTAGCCCTGGCGCCCGACCCGGCCCCCGGGGATGACCCCGACCCGGTGTCTCCCGGCCCGGAGCGCCACGACGAGCTGCGCCGCTCGTTGACCGACTGGCTCCGGGCCAATCTCACGCCCGAGGTGGTGGCGGCCGGCCAGGCCGGCATGGTCAGCACCGAGACGGTCGAGATCCTTCGGGCCTGGAACCGCGTGCTCGCCGATGCCGGCTGGGCGGCCATCTCGTGGCCGGCCGAGTACGGGGGTCGCGACGCCTCCGTGGCCGAGCAGCTGGCATTTTACGAGGTGATGACCGCGTCCAACGCACCCGGACCCGTGAATGTCATCGGGGTGGCCAATGTCGCGCCGGCCATCATGGCCGTGGGGACCCCGGAGCAGAAGGACCGCTACCTGGCCCCCATGCTCCGGGGCGATGAGATCTGGTGCCAGGGCATGTCCGAGCCCGACTCGGGTTCGGATCTGGCCTCCCTCCGGACCACTGCGCTCGCTGACGGCGAGGAGTTCGTGATCAACGGCCAGAAGACCTGGAACAGCCTGGGCCAGTACGCCGACTGGTGCCAGCTCTACGCCCGCACCGACCCAACGGCTCCGAAGCACAAGGGGATCAGCTGCCTGCTGGTCGACATGCGATCCGCCGGCGTCGAAGCCCGGCCGTTGCGGACCATGACCGGTGAGGCGGCGTTCTCCGAGCTCTTCTTCACTGACGTCCGGGTTCCGGCCACTGCGCTGCTCGGGCCGATCCATGAAGGTTGGCGCGTGGCGATGACCACCCTGAGCTACGAGCGGGCCGGTGTGGCGCGTCTCCACCTCGGCCTGACCGCCCGGTTCAACGACCTGGTCGCCGAGGCGCGACAGTCAGGCGTCGAAGCAACCTCGGTGGAGCGTGATCGGCTGGCCCAGCTGTATGCCTTCATCTCGTGCATGCGCTGGATGACCACCCGGGAGCTCGAGGCCGTTGGCCGCGGTGGCCAACCCTCTCCGGCCATGGGCAGCCTGGCCAAGCTCATGTGGGCCCGGGCCACCCAGGAACTGGCCGACCTGGCGGTGAGCCTGCTCGGCTCCGGTGGGCTGGCCGGCAACTGGACGAGCAACTTCATCGCGGCGCCGGGCGTGTCGATCGCCGGGGGGACCAGCGATATCAACCGCAATATCGTGGCCGAGCACGGGCTCGGGTTGCCCCGGTGAGCAGCAGGAAGGGACCAGCATGACCTCGGTGTGGAGCTACGAGAACAAGCGCGTCGTCGTCAGCGGTGGTGGCGGGGCCGGCATGGGCGCGGCCACCGTCAGGGAACTGGACCAGCTGGGGGCCGAGGTCCACGTCCTCGATCTGAAGGAACCTCCGATCAAGGTAGCGAGCTACCACTCGGTCGACCTCCGCGACCCGGACGCCATCGCCGCCGCCGTCGAGGCCATCGGCGGGACCATCCACGGCCTGTTCAACTGCGCCGGCCTCCCCGGCGGTCGGTTCTCCGATGTCGACACCATGGTGGTGAACTTCGCATCGATGCGACACCTGACCGATCTGGTGGTGGGCCACATGGGCGAGGGCGGGGCCATCGCCAGCATCTCGTCGGGCGCCGGCGCCGGCTGGATGGGGAACATCGCCAAGTGGATGCCGCTGATCACCTGCGATGGCTTTGCCGACACCGTGAAGTGGATCGAGGACCATCCCGAGGAGATCGCCAGCGGGTACGCCCCCTCCAAGGAGGCGATCATCGTCTGGACGATCTGGCGCTCCTTCGAGCTGGGCAAGCTGGGCATCCGGATCAACTGCACCAGCCCCGGCCCCACCGACACGCCGATGATGCCGGACTTCGAGGACCAAGTGGGCAAGGCGTTCATGGACAACTATCCGATCCCGCTCGGCCGCCGGGCCACGCCCGAGGAACAGGCCTATCCGATCATTTTCCTGAACTCCGCGGCCGCCTCGTCCATCACCGGCGAGAACATCCTCACCGACGGGGGCACCATGGGGGCCATGGCCGTCGGAACGCTGGACATCTCAGCGTTTGCCTTCCCCGAATAGACGACGGGCAAAGGAGCGCATCGTGAAGGGCATTATGAACGGCATCCGGGTGGTCGAGCTGGCCGCATGGACGTACGTCCCCATCGCCGGGTCCGTCCTGGCCGAGTGGGGGGCCGACGTCATCAAGATCGAACACCCCGAGCAGGGCGATCCCCAGCGTGGCCTGGTCAACTCGGGACTGGTGCCCAGTGGCCCGGGCGGGGTCAACCACATGATCGAGCTCCCCAACCGCGGCAAGCGAAGCGTCGGCCTCGACCTCAAGAGCGAGGAGGGCCACGAGATCCTCCTCAAATTGGCTGCCACCGCCGATGTGTTCCTGACCAACTTCCGTCCCCAGGCCCGCAAGAAGCTCAGGATCGACGTAGAGGACATCCGGGCCGCCAACCCCAACATCATCTACGTGCGGGGATCGGCCCTGGGCCAGCGGGGTCCGGAGTCCGAACGCGGCGGCTACGACAACTCGACCTTCTGGGGGCGTGGCGGCGGGGCCGACATCATCACCGCCCCCGGCGAGTACCCCTCCAGCCAACCGGGCCCGGGGTTCGGGGACGTGATCGGCGGCCAGACCATCGCCGGTGGGATCGCCGCCGCCCTCTTCCACCGGGAGCGGACCGGGGAGGCGGTGATCGTCGACAACTCGCTGCTGGCCAACGGGATCTGGTCCATCGGGGCGACGGTGCTGGCCGCCGATCTGTTCGGCTTCAGCCGCATGCCGCGTGGGGACAGGACGAAGATGCCGAACCCGCTGATCAACAACTACAAGACCAAGGACGACCGCTTCCTGTCCCTCGTCATGCTCGAGTCCGATCGGTTCTGGGCCGACCTGGTCACGAAGATCGGCCGGCCGGAACTGGCCGACGATCCCCGCTATGTGGACTCGGTGGCGAGGGCGGAGAACTGTCAGGAGTGCTGTCGGACCCTGGACGAGATCTTCGCCAGCCGGACGCTGGAGGAGTGGAAGCCGGTCATGAACGAGGTGGAGGGGGTGTCGGCCCCGGTGCAGACGGCCGAGGAGCTGCTCGACGACCCCCAGGTGCTGGCCAACGGGTATCTGCGCGACGTCGAATCGGCATCGGGGACCACCTTCCGCATGGTGCCCTCTCCCATCCAGTTCGACGAGGAGCCCCCGGATCTCACCCGTGCCCCCGAGCACGGGGAGCACACCGATCAGGTCCTCGAGGAGTTGGGACTGGACATGGACGCCATCCTCGATCTCAAGATCAAAGGAGCCGTGCTCTGATCAGCTCAACGAAGTCGCCAATCGATCCGGTCGCCCGACGAGAAGCGCTGCTGGCCTTCGGCCAGGGAGGCGGCATTGGTGCCGATGTTGGTGAACAGGAAGGCGTGGTCGAGCGCCTGGCGGCGGGTGAGCTCCAGGCCCGTCCACAGGGCCCGCACCGTGCCTCCGACTGCCAGCGCCGGTTGGTCGGCGATGGCCTGCGCGGCCCACGCCGTGCGGGAATGCAGTTCGTCGAGGGGCACGACCTCCGAGACCAGGCCCACCTGGTGGGCCCGCTGGGCCGACATCCGCTCGTGGGCACCCAGCAGGGACAGGCGCACGACCTCCTGGAAGGGCATCTTGTGGAGCAGGAAGATCGGTTCGAACGCAGCCGGCATGCCGTAGGTGACGTGGGGATCGAAGAAGGTGGCGTGATCGGCGGCGATGATGAAGTCGACCTCACCGAGGATGTAGAAAGCCCCACCGCACGCCATGCCGTTGACGGCGGCGATGACAGGCTTCCACAGGTCGTTGGACTTCGGGCAGACGCTCTTTCCCGGGTCGTCGAAGTCCCACGGCGTGTTGTAGCCGGGGAGCTTGCCCTCGGGCAGCTCGTCGAGGTCCTGGATCTCGCCCCGGTCCAGCCCGGTGCAGAATGCCTTGTCCCCGCTTCCGGTCAGGACCACGCACCGGACGTCGTCGTTCTTGCGGAGCATCGACCACAGGTCGCGCAGCTCCGATTGCATGACCGAGTCGAAGGCGTTGTAGGCCGCGGGGCGGTTGAGGGTGACCCATGCCACGCCGTCTGATTCCTCGTAGAGGAGGGTCTGGGGATCTGACATGGCCGAGATGTTATCGGCGGACGGACGAGCGGCTGTCTTCCCGGCCGACGAAGACAGCGGCGCGCTGGTGCGGGCCGCCGATGGTCGGCGGGACGCGAGATGAAGGGGAGCGAGCATGAGCACAGAAGGTCGCGACGCCGTCGTCGTCGATGTCCTGCGGACGACGTTCGGCAAGAGGGGAGGGGCGCTGGAGCACTGGCATCCGGCCGATCTGCTCGGCTTCGCCCTCACCTCCCTCCTCGACCGGGCGGGAGTGGATCCGGGAAGGATCGACGACGTCATCGGTGGGTGCGTCGGCCAGGTCGGGGAGCAGAGCACCAACGTGACCCGCAACGCCTGGGTATCGGCCGGGCTGCCCCAGCACGTCCCGGCCACCACCGTCGACCGCCAGTGCGGGTCCTCGCAGCAGGCGGTGCACTTCGCCGCCGCCGGGGTGGTGGCCGGCCACTACGACCTGGTGGTGGCCTGTGGCGTCGAGTCGATGAGCCGGGTGCCCATGGCCAAGAACGCCCGCGGCGGCACGGGCCCGTTCCCTCCGTCGTTCCTCTCGGAGATCGACGGGCGGTTGTGGGCCCAGTTCCGCGTGGCCCAGGTGCTGGCCGATCGTTATGGGATCACCCGGGAGGAGATGGACGCCTACTCGCTCGAGAGCCACCGGCGGGCGGCGGCGGCGTGGGACGCCGGCGTCTTCGCCCGCGAAGCGGTGGCCGTCCCGATCAAGGCCGAAGACGGGTCGCTCACCGGCCAGGAGCTGACCTCGGACGAGGGCATCCGGCGCGGGGGTTCCATGGCCACGTTGGGGGACCTGCCCCCGGCCCAGTCCTGGGAGCCCGAGACTGCGCCCGACATCACGGCGGGGAACTCCTCCCAGATGACCGACGGCGCGGCGGCGATGCTCATCGCCGAACGGTCCGTGGCCGAGCGGTTGGGGTTGCCGATCCGGGCCCGGTTGGCCCATTTCGCAGTGGCCGCCGAGGACGCGGCCATCGTCCTGTCCGCCCCGGTACCGGTGACCCACCGCCTGCTCGATCGCTCGGGGATGAAGATCGGCGACTTCGACGCCATCGAGTGCAACGAGGCCTTCGCCGCCATCGCCCTCATGTGGGCCCATGCCTTCGGCCCCGACCCCGAGCGATTCAATCCACACGGCGGAGCCATCGCCATCGGCCATCCGCTGGGGGCGTCCGGTGTGCGTCTGGCCGGATCGCTGATCACCCGGTTGGAAGCGGTCGAGGGCCGCTACGGGTTCCAGACCATGTGCGAGGGTGGCGGCCAAGCCAACGCCACGGTCATCGAGCGCCTGACCTGACCTGGAGCCGGGACCACCCGGCTTCAGTCCGGTGGCCGATTGCCCTCGAAGAAGGCGGCCGCCTCACGGGCGCGCTGGCGGAACACCTCGGCAGGATCGGCCCCGTCGTCGTTGAGCACGCCGGCCATGTGCTCCACGAAGACGCCCACCATCATGGCCCGCAGCATCCGCGCCGCGGCTGGACGTGACTTAGGGTCGCAGAGGCTCGGTCGGGCCTCGTCGAGCCATCGTTCCAACGATGTCTGGGTGGCGGCGAATAGGTCGACACCCACGGCATGGGCGGTGGCGTCCCCGCGCATCACCTCTCCGAGCATCAGGCGGACGAAGTCCTCCACCTCCAGCATCGACAGGAGGATGTCGGTGAGCAGGTCGGCGAGCCCTGTCTTGGGGTCGTGGGAGAGCGTAGGGGGCGCCGCCGAGGCCAGGTTGTCCACGAACCCGTGCTCCTCGAGCACGGCCACCAGCAGGTCGCCCTTGGACGGGAAGTAGTGGTAGAGCGACGCCACATTGAGCCCGGTGGCCGCGGCCAGGTCGCGCATGCTGGTGCCGTCTACGCCGTGTTGGGCCATCAGCGACAGGGCGACGGCCAGGATGTGCTGGCGCTGGCTCGACCCAGGGGGTCGCTTCGGTGTCTTGTCGAGCGAGGCGGACGAGGGCACGGCACCCATTGTCGGGCCAAACCGGGCTGGCGTCGAATGCGCCGCGACCGACGGTATGGCATGACATTCTAACGAACGTTCGGTTAGACTGGCCGGAGAGCGTGGCCCCTGACCCCCGGACGGTGGGCAGGCGGTGGCCGCGCCCGAGGAGGGCACCATGTCGACGATGACGGCCAACACCGGGGCTGACCAGGTACCCGACCGGTTCGATCCGTTCGAGCTGCAGGACACGGTGTCGGGGAACATCCGGGATCCCTATCCCCGGATGCACGAGCTCCGCCGCCAGAGTCCCGTGCATGTGGGCCCGGTGGACCTCGGTGACGGGGCCACCCCGGCGGACCCCGACCGCCCACCCCCGGTGACGGTGTTCGGGTTCGACGAGGTGGTCCAGGTCCTGCGCGACAACGAGACCTTCTCCTCGACGGTCTACGAGGGCGTGATGGGGGCGGTGATGGGTCGCACCATCCTGCAGATGGACGAGCCCGACCACCGGGTGCACCGGGCCCTGGTTTCGCCCACCTTCCGATCGAAGGTCCTCCAGCGGTGGGAGGAGGATCTCGTACAGTACGTGGTCAACGAGCTCATCGACGGGTTCGCCGACAAGGGACACGTCGACCTCGTGCAGGAGCTCACCTTCAACTTCCCCGTCCAGGTGATCGCCCGGATCCTCGGTCTGCCCCGTTCGGACTTCCCCGTGTTCCAGCGGTGGGCCATCGCCATCACCAGCGTGGCCGCCAACTGGGAGCGCGGCATGGCTGCCTCCGAGGCCCTTCGTGACTACTTCGCCGGCATCCTCCAGGAACGCAGGCAGGAGCCGGCCGACGACCTGATCAGCGAGCTCGTGGTGGCCGAGGTGGACGGGCGCAAGCTCAGCGACGAGGAGATCTACTCCTTCCTGCGACTGCTCCTGCCGGCTGGGGTGGAGACCACCTATCGGGCGTCGGGCAGTCTGCTCTACGGGCTGTTGACCAATCCCGACCAGTTGCAGGCCGTCGTTGCCGATCGGGAGCTGATGACCCCGGCGTTCGAGGAGGTCATCCGCTGGGAGCCACCGGTCACGGTGATCCTGCGCAGGGCGGCCCGCGCCACCGAGCTCGCCGGGGTGCCCATCGAAGAGGGTGCGGACATCGCGCTCCTCCTCGGTGCGGCCAATCGGGACGAGCGCAAGTACGCCGAACCCGATCGGTACAACCTGTTCCGGGAGTCCCGCCAGAATGTGGGGTTCGGCTTCGGCATCCACGTGTGCCTGGGGATGCATCTGGCCCGGATGGAGACCCGGGTGGCGATGAACACACTGTTCGACCGGCTGCCCGACCTCCGTCTCGACCCCGCCCCCGACCAGGACCTGCACATCCACGGCATGGCGTTCCGGTCGCCCATCTCCCTACCGGTGGCCTTCACCCCGGCCTGAGCCGTCCTTCGGCGCCTGGCCGTCCGTCCGATTGAAATCGACATGACCTAGGTGTTGCCCACACCGGGTACGCCACGCCCCACATCGCAGTGCGAGACGCTCGACCCCGGTGATCCGCTCTCGTCGCGTGTGACCTCGGCAACGCCCCGGCGACGACGGGCTCGTCCGAGCGGAAGCCCCAGCTTCGACTGCCGAGACGAGGGCTAGAGGTCGGAACCGGGTCCCGCACCGTCGCCGACGTCCAGTTCAGTGATCCGCCCTCCTCCGATGGTCACTTCGGCGAGCGGACCTTCATCCAGGCTCCACACGGTATAGGTGCCCTCGCGCAGTTCCGGATAGACGCCGGCGATGAATTCGCGGTCCACCGACCGTCGGCGGCGAATCATGGTGTGGGTCTGGTGGCTCTTGGGATGACCTACCGGAGTGAGGTCGATCTCCCGGCCCAGACAGGATTCATCGGCGTACAGAATGAGGGCACCAATATCGTCACCGATGTCGAGCACGAGCGACTCCGGGGAATCACTGCTGCGGTCATCGACAAAGGGCTCCTCGTTGGAGGTCGAGGTGAGCGGCACTATTCCTCCATCAGTCCATACATCGAGCGGTCATGGGCTGGTGTTGTGATTGCTCGAGGGGGTTGTGGCTGGGTTGGAGAACCCAGGGTAGGGATCGGCCAGATACGGGAAGGTGGACTGATACGCCGCGGCGTTGGAGGCAACACCTTGGCTGACCGAGGCGACCGCGGCATCCGGTGTGAAGGTGTGGTCCACCAACGGGATAGTGGCTCCGGCCACCGCCTTCAGCTCGATGGTGACCACATCGTCGGTCACCCGCCGTCCGTTCGGGAACCCGGCCAGGTCGTTACCCAGCAGGCCCAGCGTGCTCGTTCCCGCACCGCCGGGGCCGGTGGGGGTGATGGCCATGTTGAGCCGCAACATCTCGGCAATCACGTTCCCCCCTTGGAAGGTGCCGACTCCGAACGACGGTCCGATGACCGATCCAGGGATGCCGGTGGCGAAGATGGCGACCAGGTCTGCTCTCGGCTTGGTGTACGCATGCAGGTTGGGGAAGGCGCCCGGGTACAACGCCGGCAGTAGGTTTTGCAACTCCGGATGCTGGACGGCGGCGGCGAACTGCGAGTCATTGACGGGGGGTTGGCTGTTCCAGAAGTCCTTCAGGTTCATCGGCACCACGACTTCATTGACCAGTGGGCTGCCCAGACGCGACACCTGCGTGAATGGTCCCGAATTTGTGTGGGTTCCGGTCCCCGGATTGATCGCCGTGACCGTCTGACGGCTGGCGGTGGTGTACACGCCGATCACGGCGTGGGGGTCGTTGGGCCCTGTCGGAGTCTGCTGATTGCTGGTGAGAGAACTGATGGGTACCTGAATGGTGATCGAGTGAACGTTCTTGTCGGCAATCGTATCGATCCCGGCTGCGGCCAAGCCGGGTATGACCTGGTCGGGGGAGAGCGGACGTAGGTCCCCCAAGTCGAAGATGGAACCGAGGTCAACAAAGAATCCCTCGGCCCGCTGGCCCGCGAAGACCATCTCCCCACTTGACAAGCGGTAGATGGCATCCCCGGAGAGAGCAGCGTAGTTGGGAGTGGAGCGGGGACCGATGTTGCAAGGGGGACAGGACAACGGGTTGGGACCACCCATCGGAGTCAGCAACGTGGACACGCCACCCTGGACCTTGGTGACGGTGTAGGTCTGGCGTCGGTTCCAGTTCGGGTCGGTCAGCGATGCGATGGGTCCGGTGGCGTACAGGAAGGTGCCTGGGTCGGTGATCGTGGTGGTGAATCGGAACTGATAGGTGATGGCCGGAGTGCCCGAGCCCGTGTTGTCGATGTGGATCTCGTACAGGACGTCGTCCCCGAACTCGAAGAAGTTCGGCCCGCCGGCCGGCTCCTGAAGCGGCACGTAGTTGGCGATGAGGGTGACGGTGCTTTGGGCGTCCGGGCTGACGAAGGCGTAGACGTCGGTGCTGTCGGCCACCGGATCCTTGGAAATGGCCGGTGCTTCTCTGTGGGAGGACATGGGCTCAGCTCACCTCGTGGAGTGTCGATGTTGCGGCGGTCATGGAACGGGCGGTCACCGAGCTGCCTGGAGCAGCGTTTGGGCCAGGGTCTGATCGGTGTAGTCGACCGACCTCTCCCCGACGAAGATCTTGATGTGGCCCGCCTTGGCATCGATCACGCGGGCGAAGACGTCCGAGCCCTCCTGGGCATTCGGCTCCTGGCTGGGGGGCAAGGCGCTGGGGGAGCCACCAACCGTTGCTTCGACGGCACTGAGAATTCCCGGGCCTCCGACAGCCAGGACCCCTGCGGCAGCGGCGCCGATCGATGCGTTTCGAATGAATTGACGGCGGGTGACTTCAGGCATTCAAGGCTCCTTACTCAAGGGGGATGAAGCAGTGGGACGGCTAGTCGGGGTCATCAGAAGAAGGCCATGCCGACGACCGGCTGGTTGAGTCTGAGGGAACCTGCCGATCCGCAAAAGCTCGAATCGCCGAAATTGAAGACGCCTCCGTCGGACGCCGAAAGCGTGTATCCGTTGCCGAAGAAGGTCCCACCGATGCCGACGACAGGGCGGTTGAGGTGCAGGCCGCCGGTGGATCCGTAGAAGTTGGCGTCACCGAAGCTGAACACCCCACCGTCGCTCGCAGTCAGCTCGTAGCCGTTGGCGTTTCGGGTGGCGGCGATGCTCACCACCGGCTGATTGAGGCGGGTGCCACCCAGCGATCCGTGGAAGAGGGCGTTGCCGAAGGTGAACACCCCACCGTCCGACGCCACCATCCAGTACCCCCGGCCGTCCTTGGTACCGGCCATGCCCACCACCGGCTTGTTGAGAGATATGCCACCCAAGGAGCCATAGAAGGTGGCGTCACCGAAGCTGAACACACCGCCGTCCTGCGCCACGAGCCAATAGCCCTGGCCGTCCACCGTCGGAATCATGCCCACCACCGGAGCATTCAAGGGGATCGAACCGGTCGATCCTTGGAATGGGGCGTCACCGAAGCTGAACACACCGCCGTCGGAAGCCACCAGCCAATAGCCTCGACCGTCGACGCTCGGAGCCATGCCGACGACCGGCTGGTTGAGGTGGATACTTCCAGTCGAGCCGTAGAACTTGGCGGTGCCGTAAGCAAAGACCCCGCCGTCCGCAGCCACCTGCCAGTAGCCCAAGCCGTCTGGTCCCGAACAGGTGCTCGTCGTCGTGGCGCCTGCAGGGGCGGCTACTCCTTGCAGCACCACCAACGCGCCCGACGCTCCGAAGAGGCTGCCGGTGGCCAGCACCGCCGCCACCTTCGCCCGCCACCTGTCATGGACCCGGCGCAGTCTCATGGCCCTCCCTGTGATCTCGCTCCCTGGTGGTTCTTCGGAGCCGAGGGGGAGGCAGATGAATATTTCTCAGAGGCAGCGTCGGGGCGTGCTCACCTGCCGGCAGGAGGCGCGGGGACTGGGAGCCTCAACCCTCGACGTCGTGGGTCAACTTCTGCAGGGCCACCTGCGCACTGAGAATCTCCGTGTCGAGCTCGGACAGGTAGCTCGGTCCGGGAGTTGATGCGGTGAGGGCTTGCAGGCGCAGCAAAGATCTGACCAGCGCCTTCTCGTCCTGCTGGAGTGGGCCTGTCCAGGTGACCTCGGCCAACTCGTTCGTAGACACCGAAGTGGCCGTGTTGAGTGGCCGGGAGGCGGCAAACAGTTGAACGTTGGTCGCGCCCGGCGGCACCGATCCAACCAGCGTGATGCCGTTCTGCAATGTCGGCGCCACCCAGCCCAGAACCTGGGCGTGGGTGAAAGGCGGCGTCGTCGTCGGCGAGGGAAGGCCCGCTACCTTGCCGGTGGAACAGCCGGCCAGAAGGAGCACCGACAATGTACCTACGGTCAGCAGTCGCACGGCCCGGTTCCCGAGTCCGGATTCGAGGCCCACGATCACGGCAACGAGGGTAACGCTGCCAGTGTCTCCGCGTTCCCATCCCTGGTCTCCTCGCATCGACCTGGAAGGGGGCGCGGTATAAACAGGACCATGCATCACACTGCTGCGGTCGTTGGCCGGCGATTCGGACCAGTCATGACTCGAGTGACGCTGACTGTGGCGGGTGTGGCGATCATCGCCGCCGCATGCGGGAACTCGGCTCCCACGAGGTCCGATTTCAACGATCAAGCGAACAGCATCTGCCAGACCTACAGCTCGAAGCTCAGGACGGTCGGGTCGACGCTGGCGCTATCCAGCAGCAAGAGCGCGAGTCAGATCGAAACGGTGCTCTCCGGGGCGCTGTCTCCAGCCCAGCAGGGCTCTTCGAGGTTGGAGTCCCTGGCTCAGCCTGATGGAGAGGGCGTACCACTGAAGAAGGCCTTCAGGGCGCAGGATGCCCAGCTCATTGACCTCAAGAACCTACTGACAGCCCTCAAACAGGGGACCGGGAGCAAGGTGCTGGCAGCCGAGACGACATTCGAGGAATCAGAAGCACCCTTGAATCAGCAGTTTGATGAGCTCGGGCTGACAGCGTGTGGATCCGTATCTCCCTCCGCCGGTTCGAGATAGACCGCTGTGATCGAAATGATCGCGCCACTGGCAACGACACACGGACCTATCGCCCTTCCAATACTTCGGGATTGACGGCGTGGAGCGGTCGGGCGCCGGCCAGCAGTCGACACACGTCCTCGGCGATGATCCGGGTGTGGTTGGTCTCGGTGTCATAGGTGGCCCCTCCGATGTGGGGAGCAAGAATCACTGAGTCGAACCCGGTCAGCGGGTGGTCGGTGGCGAGCGACTCCCCCTCGAAATGGTCGAGTCCGGCGGCGCCGACCTTTCCGGACGCCAGCGCGGCCACCAGGGCGTCGGTGTCGTGCAGAGCGGCCCGGGCGGTGTTGAGGAAGACGACGCCGTCCCGCATGGCGGCGAACTGGTCCTTCCCGATCATGCCGGTGGTCTCGGGGGTGACCGGTGCGTGCAGGGAGACCACGTCCGACCGTTCCAGCAGCTCCTCGAGCGGGACGGTGGGCTCGTCGGCATAGGGGTCGTAGGCGATGACCTCCATCCCGAGGCCGCGGAGGCGCCACCGCAGGGCCCGTCCCACCGCTCCCAGCCCGACCAGTCCTGCGGTCCGCCCGGCGATCTCCCAGGCACGGAAACGCTGGTAGGGAATGGTGCCGTCCTTGTAGATGTCCCCGCGGCGCACGTCGGCGTCGGCGGCCACCACCCCCCGGGAGGCGCCGAAGAGCAGGGCCACCGCCAGCTCGGCCACTCCGTCGGCATTCCGGCCCGGAGCCCGGAGGACGGGGATTCCGGCCTCGGTAGCGGCCGGCACGTCGACATTGGTGGGGTCCCCGCGACAGCTGCACACGGCGACGAGGGGGAGCTCGAAGAGGGGACCGGCGCACCGGTCGCTCTCGACCACGACGATGGACGCACCCTGGTCGGCCACCCGCTCGGCCAACTGCTCGGCGTTGTAGATGCGGAGGGTCGGCTGGTCGAGCCAGGAGTCAAGGGTGAGATCGGTGAGTTCCCCCAGGAGCTCCAGTCCCGGGCCGCGCACGGCTGCGGTCACGAGTGCCTTCGGTCGTGGTGACGCCATGGTGTCAGTGCTCCTTGCTCAGAGTGATGCTCACAGAGATTCTCATGGTGGTGCGTCGGAGGGTCAGGCCGGTCCGGGATTGGTGCTCCGGGCGACAGCGTCCTCGTCGAGCCGCCCCTCGGCCATGGCCAGCATGCCCGCCATGAAGCCGTCGAAGTCGGCCGTCTTCATCTCGACCACCGCCCGCATGTCGGGCAGGTAGTGCTCGAAGGACGGGCTGGCGATGCAGGCCACGATGCCCGCCGCCACCTCGTCGGCCGGGACCAGCGGTCCGGTGTAGAGGGGCGGATCGTTGCCGGGCTGGTCCCAGATCTCGGTGTCGATGGCCCCTGGCAGCACCAGCCGGACCGACACGCCGGTGCCGGCCAGGTCGGCGACCAGCGCCTCGCTCCATCCGGCCAGGGCGAACTTCGACCCGCAGTAGGCCGCCTCGGTGGCGATGCCCAATCGTCCACCCAGGCTCGACACGTTGACGATGGTGCCCGAACCGCGCTCGAGCATGCCGGGGAGCACGGCCAGGGTGATGGCGACGGGGGACAGGTAATTGACCCTCATGGTCCGCTGCACCTCGTCCATGGTCAGGCGCTGGACCGGGCGTCGCATGGGAGCCCCGGCGTTGTTGATGACGACATCGATGCCCCCGTGGCTGTCCCAGATGGACCGGGCCAGCGCGGCGGCGCCCTCAGGGTCGGAAAGATCCGCCGGCCACGACCGGGAGTCAGGGGCTGTGCTCAAGCAGTCGGCCAGTACTTCCTCGAGGCGGTCGGCTCGGCGCGCCACCAGGGCCACGGTGACGCCCCTGGCCGCCAGTTGGCGAGCGGTGGCCGCGCCGATGCCCGACGAGGCCCCGGTCACCATGGCCACCGTTCCCTCACCGGGTTCCGGCTGTTTCGCCACCTCGGTCACCGGGAGGCACCCGGCACGGTGACCGTGTCGGTGTCGCGCCCCGAGCGCAACAGGGTCCCGGGCACGGCGCCGGTGAACGCCCCGTGCTCGGCCACTTCGATCCCATTCACGAGCACGTGCTCGATGCCATCGGCCTCGGCATAGAGGCGAGCCGCCCCTCCGGGCAGGTCGTGGCGGGTCCGTTCGGCTCGGGGGCCCACGCGCTCGGGATCGATCACCACCACGTCGGCCCACCACCCGTCGGCCAGCCGGCCCCGGTGGCGCAGCCCGTAGAGGCGCGCCGGCACGTCGCTCAGCTGTCGCACCGCCTCCTCCCAACTCAGCAGTGCCCGCTTGCGGACCCCTTCCCCCAGCAGAGCGGTCGAGTAGACCGCTCCACAGGTCATGTCGAGATGGGCCCCGGCGTCAGAACCCCCGACCACGGCACGAGGGTCTTGCCACACCTTGGCCCGGAGCTCCCAGTCGGCCTCGCTCTCGGGGACGGGGGGCCGGAGGCCGGTGCGGAGATCGTCGGCCAGCACCACGTCGAGCATGGCATCGAACGGGTCCTGGTGGCGCTCGGTTGCCACTTCGCCGACCGTGCGTCCTTCACAGGCGGCATTGGCAGGATCGAAGACCTCGTCGAAGCGCAGGTTCTGCCAGTGGGCGAGTGCCCCCAGGATGCCCGCCTCCTCGGAATGGGCGCCGCGGTCGAGCCGTGCCCGCACCTCGGGATCGGCCAGCGCCCGCATGCGATCGGGGACGGGGAGGCTCAGCGTCTCGCGCCAGCCCGGCAGGCCGTCGAGGATGGTGCCGGTCAGGAAGGAGAGCCGGATCTGCATGGTGTGGGGCATGGTGAGGGCCACCACGGTGGCGCCCCGCTCTTGGGCCGCGGTGGACGCCGCCAGCTGGCGGTCCACGGCCCCGGGGTTCAGCGCCGACACGCCGAGCACGTTCCAGTTGACCGGCCGGTTGGCCAGCAGGGAGAGGGAGGCCATCAGCTCCACCTCCTCGTCGCTGAAGCCGTTCAGGCAGCCTGGGACGATGAGCTCGAGGGTGGTCCCGGCATGGGCGCTGATGGCGGCCACCAGCGCCTCGAGTTCGTCCCGGCCGGCTGAGCGGGAAGGCACCGGATTGCCGTCACCGTCATGATGGGTGTGGACCTGTGAGGTGGAGATGCCCAGCGCCCCCTGGTCCATGGCCTGATGGGCGAGCGAGACCATGGCCTCGATCTGTTGCCGGGAGGCTACGGTGCCCACCGCCTCGTCGCCCATGGCGGCGCGCCGAAGGGTGGAGTGGCCGACGAGGAACCCGGCATTGACCCCGAGGTTGCCGTCGAGGCGGTCGAGCCAGTCCCCGAAGGATCGCCACGACCAGTCGAGTCCCTCCTCGAGAGCGGCGAGGGGCATGCCCTCCACCCGCGCCATCATCCGCGACAGATACCCGGAATCGTCCGGACCCGCCGGGGCCAGCGAGAACCCGCAATTGCCTCCGAACACCGTGGTGACCCCGTGCAGGGGCGACGGGCTGGCTGCCGGGTCCCAGGACAGTTGGGCGTCGTAGTGCGTGTGGAGGTCGACGAACCCCGGAGCGACCAACAGCCCGTCGGCGTCGATCTCCTGGTGGGCAGGCTCGTCAAGGGTACCGATGGCCACGATCCTGCCGGCCCGGACCCCGACATCGGCGCGCCGGGACGGCTCCCCCGTGCCATCGACCACAGTCCCCGAACGAATCACCAGATCCAGCACGCGGTCACCTCCTCCCGTTGAGCCGTCATCGCCGATCGCCGATGTCTGAGATGAGCGCCGTGTGACAGGCCGGGGGGTTGGCGGCGTGGCTCGGGTCGGGCGAGAACGTCATTTTCGGAGATGATAGCTTCGTTGTCGGAGAGCGACACAGGCGAGAGGAGCGAGTCGACACCGTGACGGCGACGAGCCCGGAGCACCACCACGGAGCGGTGAGCACGTCGGGCCTTCTGCCGGACCCGCCCCCGCGGCCCATCCTGGTCCCGATCATCTCGGTGGACGACCATCTGATCGAGCCGCCGGACATGTTCGAGGGGCGCATGCCGGCCCGCCTGGCCGAACGGGCGCCGCGTCTGGTGGACACGCCCGAAGGCACGCAGACGTGGGTCTACGAGGACAGGACCTACCCGAACATCGGGCTCAACGCGGTGGTCGGGCGCCCCCGGGAGGAATGGAGCATGGAGCCGGCGCGCTTCGACGAGATGCGTCCGGGCTGCTACGACATCGAGGCCCGGATCGCCGACATGGACATCAACGGGGTGTGGGCCTCGCTGTGCTTCCCGTCATTGGTGGCGGGATTCTGTGGGGCGGTGTTCTCCGGATCGGACGACCCGGAGCTCGGGCTGGCCAGCGTTCGGGCCTGGAACGACTGGCACGCCGAGGTGTGGGCAGGGACCCATCCAGAGCGGATCATCCCCCTTCAGCTCCCGTGGCTCCCGGATGTCGAGGTGGCGGCGGACGAGGTTCGCCGGAACGCCGACCGGGGATTCAAGGCGGTGAGCTTCCCCGAGTTCCCCGCCCAGCTCCACCTTCCTTCGATCTTCTCCGGCGCCTGGGACCCGTTCTTCGCCGCCTGTGAGGAGACCGGGACCGTCGTGTGCCTGCACACCGGCGCGTCGGCATGGGCCCCGCTGCCCTCGCCGGATCCCCCCTTCGAGCTGCTGCCCACCGTCTTCCCCGTCAACGCGTTGGTGGCGGCGGCCGAGTGGCTGTGGTCCGGTGTTCCCCTGCGATTCCCCCGACTGGCCGTGGCGCTTTCCGAAGGGGGGATCGGATGGGTCCCGATGCTCCTCGACCGGGTGGACTACGTGCTCCACCATTCGGCCTCGGGGTCGTCACCGAGCGGGTGGCCCTCGGACCTGCTGCCCAGCGAAGTGCTCAAGCGGAATTTCTGGTTCTGCACCATCGACGACCCCTCGGTGCTCGGGCTCCGCCAGCGCATCGGCGTGGACCACATCATGGTGGAGAGCGACTACCCCCACGCCGACTCGACCTGGCCCGACACCCAGACGGTCATGGCCGCCAGCATGGGCCACCTGCCCGATCGCGACCTGCGGATGATGGCGGCGGGCAACGCCGCACGCCTCTTCCGCCACCCCATTCCCGACTCCGACGACTGGCGGCCCATCGGACGCCGGCCCCCTGCCGTCGGGACATGACGACGACGCGGGCCACATGAGCTCCCTCCCTGCGTTCGATCCGTTCTCGGACGAGTACTTCGACGACCCCTATGACCTGTACCGACGCATGCGGGACGAGGTGCCCGTCTTCTTCAGCGAGCAGTACGGGTTCTGGGCGCTGTTCCGCTACGACGACGTGTGCCAGGCCCACAAGGAGTGGCAGACCTTCTCGTCCAGCCACGGCGTCGACCTCTCCACGCTGAGCAAGCCACCGGAGTTGATCCGCCAGCTGCAGAGCATCATCATGCTGGACCCGCCCGAGCACGATCGCTTGCGGGCCCTGGTGAGCCGGGCGTTCACGCCCCGGGCGGTCACAGCGCTCGAACCCATGATCGAAGAGGTCATCGGCGGTCTGCTCGATCAGTGTGACGAGGACGGCTTCGACGCCGTCGCCGACTTTTCGGGGCCGTTCCCGGTCGAGATCATCTCGCGGATGCTCGGCGTTCCCGAGCCCGACCGTCAGCGCATCCGCCATTGGCTCGACGCCATGCTCCATCGCGAGCCCGGTGAGATGGACCCCACTCCCGAGGGGATGGAGGCGGCACTGGAGACCGTCGTCTTCTTTCTCGACCTCGTCGCCGACAAGCGCAAGCATCCCGGCGACGACATGATCAGCCGGTTGATCGAGGTCGAGGTCGACCGGGGCGACGGCGAGACCACCCGGCTGGACGACGACGAGATCGCCGGGTTCGCCACCCTGCTCGGAGGGGCGGGCGCCGAGACGGTGACCAAGCTGGTGGGGAATGCGGTGGTCCTCTTCGCCCGCAACCCCTCCGAGTGGCAGAAGGTGCTCGACGACCTGGGCAAGATCCCCGGTGCCGTCGAGGAGATCCTTCGCTTCTGGCCGCCGTCCCAATACCAGGGCCGGTTCTCCGTCCGCCCCTCGGAGTACAGCGGTGTCGTCGTCCCGGAGGGGCACCCGACCATCCTGGTGACCGGGTCGGCCACCCGGGACGAGCGCTTCTACGAGCGGCCCGACGCCTTCGACATCGACCGCCCTCCCAGCCTGGCCCTCGGGTTCGGGTACGGAATCCACAGCTGCCTGGGGGCGGCCCTGGCCCGCATGGAGAGCCGGATCGCCATCGAACAGCTGGCCCTGCGTTGGCCGAAGTACGAGGTGGACGAGGACGGATGCCGGCGGGTCCACATGTCGAACGTGGCCGGCTACGCCCGTGTGCCGCTCCGGCGATCGGGCTGAGGGTCAGCCAGCGACGTCGGGGTCCTGCTGGAGCTCGATGGTGTTGCCAGCGGGGTCGGTCACCCAGATCTGGACCACGTCACCCTGGGCGGCGCGCACATAGGGCACGGCGTCGCGCTCCAGTTCGCCGATGGCCGCCTCGAGGTCGGCCACGCCGAAGCAGACGTGCGGACCGGTCGGGCGGATGGCTGCCTCGCCCTGTGGGGCGTCGACCAGATGGACTTGGGCCTCCCCGACACCGAACCAGTGGCCGCCGATGCCCGGTATCGACGGGCGGGACAGGTCCGGCAGGGCCAGGCGCCGGTAGAAGGCGACGTTCTCGTCGAGGCCGCCCTCGACGTTGACGCTGTGGTGGAGGATGCGGGTCACCTTCATGGTGGGTCCCCGGGAGCAGAGGCGGAGGTGGGGGGCTCGCCGAGTTGCTCCATGAATTCGAGGCGCATGTCACCGGGCGCTTCGACGAAGGCGATCCGTCGCCGGCCGAACGACCCCTCTACCTCATCCGGTCCCCAGATGACCCGGTGGCCGGCCACCTCGGCATCGACATCGTCGGTGAACACGGCCAGGTGGAGGAAGCAGTCGTCCGGGAGGACCACCGTGTCCTCGTAGAGCGCCCGGGTGAACAGGGTGATGAGCACCGGCCCGAGGTGCACGTCAGCCCGCTCGCCACCGTGCCACGGACCGCGTTCGCCGAGGGTGGCGCCCGCCCCCTCGTAGAATTGCACGGCGGCGTCGAGGTCGCCGACCTTCACTGCCAGATTGCCGAGCCCGGTGACGGTCATGCTCGGAGGGGGTGGCGTCGGGTCATCGTGGCCAACCGTCGGGAACGACCTTGTCCTCGATGGTCCGGGGATCGACGGCCGTGGAGGTGTTGCCGGCCTGGTATACCGCGAAGCACAGCTGCAGCGCCTTGGTGGCATCCTCGGCGCTCATCTCGGCGGGAACGCCGTCGACCAGGGCATCGATGAAGTGGAAGGCGGACCGGTCGAAACCCAGATCCCAGGCCGAGGGGACGTCGCTGAAGGTGGTGGTGGTCTGGTTGTCCTTGCCGCCCTGGTAGAGCACGATCGGGGACAGGTCGAGCATCTCGCCCGTGCAACGGGTGACCCACAGGAACCCCTCGTCCCCTTGGATCTCGAAGAACTCGTCGGCACCGTAGAACGAGCTCCGCAACCACATGGACGGCGCGTAGGACACCTCCATCGTCCCGAGGAGGCTGGGGTCGTCGTACTCGAAGAGGGCCGCACACGGTTCGAAGAAGTGGTCCCGGCGCCGGACGACGGCCTGGACCGACACGATGTCCCGGTCGACCAGCCACAGGGCCACAGCGTACTTGTGGATCATGTCGTCGAACAGGTGACCCCCGGGGCTGTGGGCGTTCATGCGCCACACGTACCCGTCAGCCTCGAGTCCGGCCTGGAAGTCCGAGTGGGTCTGGCCCACCACGGTCCGGAGTCGTATGTGGGTGGGCCTACCGATTGCCCCGTCGGCGATCAACTGCCTCGCCCGTTCGAGTGGCGGATAGTGCCGGTAGCACTCGCTGACCCTGAGGATCACCCCGGCGGCCTCGGCCGCCGTCGCCATGGCCCGCGCGTCCGCCACGGAGTTGGCCAGCGGCTTCTGGCACGAGACGTGCTTCCCGGCCGCCACCGCGGCGAGGACGTGGTCATGGTGCAGGTGGGTCGGAGTGAGGATCTCGACCGCATCGATGTCCGGATCGGCCAGCATGGCGCCCAGGTCGGTGAATGCCTTCGGCGCCCCCCACTCCGCCGCCGCCGCTGCCGCCCGGCCCGAGACCGGATCGCAGACCGCCACCACGTCGCACCGGGGGTCGGACAGATAGCCGTGCACGTTCAGCGAGGCGATGTTGCCTGCGCCCACGATCCCGATTCGCGGGCGGCCCCCGATCCCTGACACGAGTGTCAGCGTATCCCAGGTCGTCCGACGGCGACGACGGGCCGCCCGCATCGGAGATCCAAGGCCGGCCTGAAGTGCCATGGCCCGGGCGGTCCGGTCGATCAGTGGAGGTGGCGAGGGGCGATGATAGCTTCGCAGCGATGGGCCGATGGTGAACGGGGACGGCGTGAGCGGACAGGATGCAGCAGCGGACGGCCGGTCCCGGGGCCCCATCGCCGGCACGGCCGTCGGCAGCGCTGTCGACAGAGTCTCCCCGCAACTCCGGCGCATCGAGCGGAAGCTCCGGCGCGAGGTCACCCGTCTGGCGGCCGTCCCGTTCGAGCAGTTTCCGCCCCGGGACGCGGTCCGGATGGCCTACAACGTCCTGCTCCGCCGTGATCCGGACGAACCGTCCTGGACCGAGAAGGCCGCCGCCATCGCCTCGGGGGCGATGTCCCGCAGCGACGTGGTCGACGGGATCCACTGTTCCGACGAGTTCCGGTTTCGGGTGCCCGTGGGACCAGCCAGCCTGCTCAATTCGCTGCACGCCAGTCGCTGCGAGTTCATCGTAGGTCTGCCTCCGGGGCGTCACATCGTCGACCTCGGGGGAGGCCACATCTCCGATGCACGAGGTGCGCTGGTGTTGCTGGGGTACCCCTATGACTTCGAAGAGCTGGTGGTCGTGGACCTACCTCCGGACGATCGCCACCCGCTCTATCGCTCCGATCGCTTCGGGCCGGGCGACTACGACCGGGGCAAGGTCCGCTACGAATACCGGTCCATGGCTGACCTCTCGTTTGCCATGGACGCCTCGGTGGACCTGATCTACAGCGGTCAGTCCATCGAACACGTGACCGAGGCCGACGCCGACCTCGTCCTGAAGGAATCCTTCCGGATTCTCGAGCCCGGTGGCCACATGGCCATCGACACGCCCAACGCCCGGGTGTGCCGGCTGCAGCAGAGCGCGTTCATCGATCCCGATCACAAGGTCGAGTACACCCTCGACCAGCTGCGCGACAAGGTGACGGCGGCCGGATTCGAGGTGGTCACCGAGCGAGGATTGAACTGGGGAGGACCGGGTGTCGTCCGGGGCGAGCTCGATCCGGCGGCGTTGGCCGCCAACTACGGCGTCTACTTCGACGCCGAGGCCTGCTATCTCCTGGCCCTGGTCATCCGGAAGCCCTCCTGAGCGGTCGGCTGTCGATGGCCGGGGAACACGACCGCCGCTTCAGGCGGCCGTAGCTTCGAGGAGGAACACAGGGATCTCTCGATCCGTCCTCTTCTGGTAATCGGCGTAGTCGGGGTAGGCGGCCACGGCCCGATCCCACCACACCGCCTTCTCGTCGCCGGTCAGCATGCGGGCCACCCGGTCGGTCTTCACGGGCCCGTCCTGGAGCTCGACATGGGGGTCGGCGACCAGGTTGAAATACCAGACGGGGTGCTTCGGTGCCCCGCCCATGGACGCCACCACCGCGTACTGTCCCTCGTGCTCCACCCGCATCAACGGGGTCTTCCGGACGTTGCCGGATTTGGCGCCGTGGCTGGTCAGGATGACCACCGGCATTCCCCGCAGGGTCGTCCCCCGGGTCCCTCCCGAGCCTTCGTACTCCTCGACCTGGTTGCGGACCCATTCGGCGGGACTGGGCTCGTACTCACCTTCCAGTGGCATCGCCACTAGCTAACACCCTCACGACTCCCGGTTGCCAGACAAGACCGGCGACAGTGCCCCGCATTCCAGCGTGATGGCGGAGCGTGCCGGGAGTCGGGGTCAGGGCTTTCTCCTCAACCAAGTGGTTGACAACGGGAGAACGGTGGCCTACGTTGTATTCAACCAGTCAGTTGAGCAAGGAGGTCGCCCGTGGCAGATGACCAGCTGTCCCGAGTCTTCGCCGCTCTCGCCGATCCGACGAGGCGCGACATGGTGGCCCGCCTCGCCGTGGGCGACGCCACCGTCGGGGAGCTGGCCGATCCCTACGACGTCTCCGTCCAGGCGGTGTCCAAGCACATCAGGGTGCTGAACGACGCCGGCTTGGTGAGCCAGAGCAGGGACGCCCAGCGGCGGCCGTGTCATCTCGAGGCGGAGGTCTTCGACCTGATGACGAAGTGGATCGAGCGGTACCGCCAACAGGCCCAGGAGCGCTACGACCGCCTCGACGCCGTCCTGGCCGAGATGCGCGGCGATGAACAACCCACCCACCCCGGAAACCGAGAGCAAGGAGCAGCGTCATGAACGCCACCAGCAACCGCTACCAGGTCTCGATCGAGGCCGACCCGACTGTGCCCATCATTCGCATCACCCGTGATTTCGACGCCACCCCGACGCAGTTGATGCGGGCCCACATCGATCCCGCGTTGTTCGCCCGCTGGGTTGGTCCCGACGGGATGGAGACCAAGATCCTCGACTGGGACGCCACCACGGGCGGCCGCTGGCGCTACGTCGCCGGGCGCGATGGCGAGGAGTATGGCTTCCACGGATGCTTCCACGAGGTCGGTGACGACCGCATCGTGCAAACCTTCACGTTCGACGGTCAACCCGACGGCGTCGCCCTCGAGACGCTGTGGTTCGAGGACCTAGGCGACGGTTGCGCCCGGCTGCACGCGCAGTCACTGGTGGACAGCTTCGAGAGTCGCGACCAGTGGCTGGCCAGCGGTATGGAGACCGGCGTCGACGAGGGTTACGCGAAGCTCGACGCCCTCATCACCGAGCTCCGATGAGTAACCCAGCCGACGAACACGGGCGCATCGCCGGCGCGTTCACGTCGAGAGGCGGGCGACGCGACGCGACTTTGATGCGAGCGTGAACTGAGCGCTGAGCGGATCCTGCCCTTATCCCATCCGGCTGGCAAACTGGTTCATGTCGAAATAATCACGCCAGGCGTTGATCTTGCCCTCCCTGACCTCAAAGGTCCCCATGACCGGCAGCTCGAACGACTTGTTTCGGAGCCTGAAGACGTCCACCCGCTCGGTCATCACGACCGGACCATCGGCTGCGATGTTGATGACGCGGAACTCGAGGCCCTCGATGCCTGGCGCACCAGGCCGGATGAAGGAGGCGATCGTGTCAGCGATGGCCTCCCTGCCGGTTACTGGTTCCAGCGGAATGTTGTGGTAGACGGCGTCGTTGGCGAAAAATGCGGCCAGCTCGGCAGCCTCGATATTCTCGGACCAGGCCGCGCAGAATCTGCGCACCACCTCGATCGGGCTCTCCATCTGGCTCCTCCTGCGGTCGAACTTCGGCAAACCTAGCAATACCCTCCGATCTGTGACCCGCCAACGATGGGCGTCGCTCTTTTCGGCTCTACCACGGGTCAGCGGGCACTGTCGACCGTGCCGACGGGCACCTGGAGGGCACTCGCATCCCTAGCGGTGTCCCGCAATCCTGTTCGCTCCACTCCACCCAGTCGCGGGTGAAGAGCTTGGGTAGGTGCGCGGGCAGTGAGCCACGCCGGAGCATCAAGACTCCACCTTTGTCATCACCACCAGCGCGGGACGGCCAATTCCCAAACTGACCGAATTCGGGTCCTTGCCTTCAGGTGTGACCTTTGCTGACAACGGGGACGGAACGGCCGATTTGGCCGGCGTACCCGCATTCGGCGCTGGCGGTACATATTCAATCGAGATCGTTGCTTCAAACGGGATTCAGCCTGATGA
>DASZJN010000072.1:0-4622 GCA_035948045.1 Acidimicrobiales bacterium
GTAGTCCGAGGTGGCCTCACCCAACCCGGTGGACAGGCCCTTGATGACCCAGAAGGCGACGGTGATCTCGGGGACCCGGAGAGCCCCTCTGGTGGTCAGCCAGGCGGAGGCCGGTTGCCGCTGACGGGAATTCATCGGATGACCATACAGAAGACCTGACCCGGGCCCCGGTCACCCTGAGGGATCCCGGACTCCGATCCCCCGTCAGCGAACGACGCCCGTCGGAGCGCCGGCCGACACCGCCACCCGGGTAGCTAGGCGGAAGCGAACACCAGTGGGGCCGAGCGCACGCCGGCGATGACCGGCGATGCCGTCCGCACCACCGGCCCGGCCGACTCGACGGATCGGAACCGGGACAGCAGCTCCTCCATGAGGATCCGACCTTCGAGCCTGGCCAGGACCGCCCCGATGCAGAAGTGGGGGCCGAACCCGAACGCCACGTGCGGATTCGGATCGCGGGTGACGTCGAAGCGATCGGCCGTTGGGCCGAACACCGATTCGTCCCGGTTGGCCGACGCGTACAGCATGAGAACGGGCTGATCGGCGCCCAGCCGGCAGCCGGCCAGCTCGGTCGGCCTGGTCGTGGTGCGCATGAACGCCACCACCGGCGTGGTCCATCGGAGCATCTCCTCGACGGCCAGGGTCACCGCCCGGGGGGTTGACGCATTCACCCGATTCTGGAGGATTGACCACTGCCCCGGGTGCTCGGCGATGGCCAGCATCCCACCCGACATCATGTTGCGCGTGGTCTCGTTGCCGGCCACCAGCAGCTGCACCAGGAACATGGCCAACTCGGCGTCGCTCAACCGATCCCCGTCCACCACGGCTGCTCCGAGCTCCGAGATGATGTCCTCGCCCGGGTGCGCCCGCCGATCCGCTGCCGCGGCCAGCAGGTACTCCACCATCTCCGCGCTCAGGGCGGCGCGCTCCTCCTCGGGCCAATCGGTGGCCCCCGGAATCACAGCTTCGGACCAGCGGAAGAAGCGCGGCCATTCCTCTTCGGGGACGCCGAGGAGATCGCTGATGACCTGCAAGGGCAGCGGGACGGCCACCTCCGACACGAAGTCCACCGGCGAAGACGGCTCGATCCGATCGACCAGAGCGACGGTGCGCGCCCGCACCCCGTCCTCCAGGGCCCGCATGAACGAGGGGCGGAAACCGGGCTGCACCAGGTTCCGGTATCGGGTGTGGGCGGGGGGATCGGTGTGCATCATCGTCGGGGGGGTGGCGTACTCACTGCCGATCTCGAAGACCATGATCCCTTTGGCCGAGCTGAACGTCTCGGTGTCGCGTGAGATGGCGACGACATCGGCGTGGCGGCTGGCAACCCAGAAGCCGGTCGTCGCGTTCCAGGCCAGTGGGGACTCTCGGCGCAGTCGGGCATAGAGGGGGAAGGGGTCACCGGCGTAGAAGTCAGGATCCAGCAATGGTGCGGTCAGATCGAGCGACTCCGTCTCAGCCACCGGATTCTCCCCCGTGCCACGCTCCGACAATCGGTGAAACTCCTGCGACAGCCATGTGGTCTCCCTCCCGGTGCGCTCCCACGTCGACCTCTCACCACTCCAATGCTGGCGACGGAGGGGCGCGTGCCCCAAGACTCTACGGCCCTTCTGCCGAGCCGGACCCAGGCTGCTCTGTGACCGGGAGGGTGGAATCCCAGCCCGCGCCGACCGCCCCGACGGCGGGGCCAGGGCCGGACGCTTAGTAGGGTCCGATCCGCTGATCGGGGTTGGTGTCGATCAGATGGTGGCCGTCGGTCGCCACCTGGCTCGTCCACTGGTAGCCGTCCCACCATCGAAAATGGAAGCGTCCACTGGGGTCGGGATGCCACGCCGGCGGTGAGTGCGGCCAACTCGTTCGCATGTCAGGTTCGCCCGGTTGCCCTGGGAGCCCGTGGTCGGGAGGTGTCGGTCGGTCGGTCGGTGCCGCAACCGGGGGCGGGGCCGCCTCCACGTGCACGTTGGCCGGCTGCGGATAGGCCGGAAACTGCTCAGCCACACTCGGGGTGCGCGAGCGGCTCGGCCTGATGTCCATCGAAGACGTCGGTCCGGCAGCCGGGTCACCGACCCCGGCGTGGTGCTGTTGTGCCCGACGGACCTCGCCGGAGTGAGCAATGAGATAGAGGACCAGCCCCAACAGCAACGACAGGAACCAGAACACCGCCCATACCGCAGACGGGAGCCCCCACGGGGTGCGGCCCAGTCTCTTGCGGTCACTCTCCGAGAGGCGGTAGCCCAGCACGGCCCAGAACACCGCCAGGATCCCATACACAATCCACTGGCCCACGCTCAGGTGCAGCACACCTGAGACTCTATGCCCCGTGGCTGGACTCGTCTGCTATTGGAGCCCTCGGTCGCCTGCTGCTCACCTGGCGAGCGCGATGGATCGGTGGCCCTCTCGAGTCTCCACCTGTGGGCCCCTGACGCGATCGGGCCGGTGAACGGAGTCGCCGGCGATCAGAGCCGGCTCGACCTCGGGTCGACCTCGGGTCGACCTCGGCCGACGACGCGAGCCCCGATCGTCGACCACGCCGGTTGTCCCGGTGATGGCGGCACTCCATCGTTCGTTACAAGGCGATCTTGTAATAGCACCTTGTATACAAGTATGATGGGCCGATGAGCACAGCACAGTTCCGGGTGTCGGATCGTGGCCAGATGGCCTTGCCCGCCGAGGCACGCCGTCGCTGGGAGATGGGCCGGGGCGGCACCGTGGAGATCGCTGACCTGGGGGACGCCCTGCTGATCGTCCCGTCGGGCCAGGGTGGACTGCGTGCCCTGCTCCGTGACTCCATCCTGGAGGCAGGAGGCTATGACCAGCTGGCTGCCGAGGTCGCAGCAGACGAGCCGGACCTGGCTTGAGCGGACCGACCGTGGTGGTCGATGACCACCTCCTCCTGCGGGTCCTGCTCGACGACGAACCGGCCGGTCTCCGTCCCCGCGGTGCCCGGCTGGTCACCACCGGTCTCTGGTACCACCGACTGTGCCGAGCCATCAGCAATCCTCGGGTGGCGGGCGCCCTCTCCCGTCGCATCAGCGGAGCCGGCCCGTCGATCGGAGCTGCGGTGGTGCGGGCCGTCACCGGTTTGCCGGACACCGTGGGCCTGGTGTCGCTGCGCGAGCTGGCCTGGCCGATGGCACGGCTTCTGGATGACGGCGTACAGCTCAACCTGCTGTCCCTGGAAGCGCTGGCTGCGGCCGAACAACTCGGGGCCGAGCTGTGTCTTGCCTCTGTCGACCAGAACCCCCGCCTCCTGGCGGCGGCCGGGGCCCGGGGCACGCCGAGCCGACTCATCGACCACTGAGCGTTTCGGACCCGACCGCCAGGCCGGAGACGGAACGGACGCCTGACGTCAGCCCTGCTGGTGGATTGTCACTTTGAATCCGGGGAAGGCCCCTGCCGCCGGCACCGGCACCGTGGTCGAGCCGTGGGCGAGCACTGCCTTGATCTGGAACACCGTGTAGTACTGCACGATGGGCCAGAACTGCTGCGGAGGGATGTCCTTGGCCTCGCACCCGTTGATGGCCAACCGGGCCAGTTGCGGCGTGGTGAAGTGGTTGCTCACGGCGTAGTTGATGAGGCCACCACCCTGCCGGATGCCGACGCAGATGTCGGTGTAGGTGTTGTGGCCCTCGCCGGAGATCTCCACCGAGGCTTTCGGGCCGTGGAAGGAGGCGTACGTCTTGGCCACACTGGATGGGAGAACAGCTTGGTCACCCTCGGCCCCGATCAGCATCACCGGTTTGGACGAGGGGGTGCCGGTCGGCGGGACCGGGGCCCAGCCGACGGCCGTGGCCACCTGCGGACTGTCCAGGGCGTCGAAGGCGGTGCCCCCGCCGGCCGAGTGTCCGACTGCCGCCACCTTGGACGGGTTCACGACACCGTGGATCACCGACGAGGGATCACCCGCGGCCTTCTCTACGGCCTTCAGGGAGTCGAGCATGATCGACCGGTCCACGGTGGCGCTGGGTCGAACGGTGAGCCGCAGCGCTTGGGCGGCCAGGCCTCGCTCGAGGTAGTCGGCGCTCACCACCACGTAGCCCCATGAGGCCATGCCGGCCAGGAGGTTCGAGTAGTAGAGCCGCTCCCCTCCGAAGCCATGGCTGAACAGCACCACGGGATACGGGCCCGACGGCGAACCAGGTGCGTCGCGAGAGGCATCGATCGTGGTGGTCGAGTCGAATTGAGGGGGCAGGATGCCTTGCAGGGAGGCGGGCAAGGTCGAGGCCTGGGTGTAACTGAACTGCGTGACGTTCGAGAGGGCGGCCGGATTCGCCGGGTAGTACACCGTTGCCAGCCGCTCACCCAGGACCGGACCGGCCGACCCGAGATCCAGAGTGGTCACCCCGACCGGATTGGGACCCGCCATCTGATAGGCGGGGGTGGAGTTGGTGGTGGGTCGTGCTGTGGCGATCGCAGGGCTCGTAACGGATGAGCCGCAGCCGGCGGCCAGCAGCGCCGCCGCCGTGGCCACCGTCGCTCCCACCAACCGCAGACCACGCATGACACTCCCCCAGCCAGACGCCCCAACCGCTGAGGCCTTTTTAGCGCACGCGTCGCCCGACCGCGGGCAAGGTGAGGCCGGCTCCTGGGTGGGCCTGAGCCAGACGCCAGGAGATAGGAAA
>DASZJN010000073.1:0-1674 GCA_035948045.1 Acidimicrobiales bacterium
TGACTCACCGATAAGGTCACATAAGGTCATGCCAAACGAAAATCAGGGGCTCCCACTTCCAGCCCGGTGACCAGGACTTTAAGTGGAGGTGATGGGATTCGAACCCACGGCCTCTACATTGCGAACGTAGCGCTCTGCCAGCTGAGCTACACCCCCGGAAGCCGATCAGATTAGTCAATGCTGATGGTAGGACCATCACGCCGCCCTGCCTGGTCCGGCCACGATCGGATGCTCGGCCCTCCAGGGCGGGAGATCGTGGCGGGGAGTGGATCCACGCCCCACGGAGAAAGAGCGCCAACCAGACCAGGCCGACGTCGGTTAGTGGCCGGCCACCGCCTGGCGGGGGAAGTCATCCTCATCGACTTCGTCCCACGCCCCGGGGTACCCGGACTCGGCCGCGCCGAGGTACGTCCCGGACGCCCCGTAACCCTCGTACTCCTCGAACTCCTCGCGCCCGTCCGCGACGAGCGGCGCCGGGGCCCACCGCGTGGTCTGGGCCCGGAGCTCGCGGGCGTAGGCGATCAACGCGACCATGGCCACCAGCGCGACGGCGCAGAGGGCAGTGAAGACCCATACCAGGTGGAGGGCGGGCAGCATGCCCAAGATGCCGGTGGTGACGGTGAGCCCGGCAAGGACCAACAGGATGCTCGAACAGCGTCGTCGCGCCTGCTGGCGACGGTACTCCTGCAATTCAACCCGGGACTCGTCCGGAACGGTGGGGGGCTCGGGTGGGTCCAGCACGCCCACACGCTCGTAGTGGGCGCCCCCGACGTCGTCGATGTCGGCGTGTTCCTCGTCGTCGACCGGGCGGAGGAGCACGAGTTTGCCTCGATACATGGGCGGGTCCGCCTCGGCCGCCCTCTCGACGGTCCCGCCCGGCACCGCCGAATGCAACCGGTAGGCCGGGCTGACCAATTTCGGTCCGGCGTGTTCGAGCAGGTTGAGCTGATGATGGAAATGGTCGATCGAACCGACGCTGTCACGTTCGGAAAAACGCCGATAGAGGCTCGGCGCCAGCACCAGTAACCACAGTATGACTACGAGGACCAGCAGGATCACACTCGTCACTCCCCGACGAACCTACCTTCACTGCGTAGAAGACCCTAACCAGGGCCTATATCCCAATGGTGGATGGTGGGGATATGCGCAGCGCCGACATCGTCAGTGCAGCTCCTCGTTGCCCCCTCTCTACCCCGCTCCGTCACGGTTGGCAAGAGGTTGCTTCTCCCCCAGTTCAGGGCGGTTCGGTCCCGGTTCACCCGGCGCGGCTCCACCACCGTCCGTCGTCGCACCCGACCGTCACCGGCACATCGAAGCAGATCGAGACCCGTGCCGAGGTCACCACATCGGCCAGGCCCCCCGCCGCCAGCAACCTGCCCTGGCGCACCAGCCCGGCATGGGTGAACCCGGCGGGTATCTCCTCGCAATGGTGGGTGACCAGGACCATGGTTGGGCACTCGGGGTCGGCAGCCAACCCGGCCAGGCGCGTGACCAGGCGCTCTCGGGCGCCGAGGTCGAGCCCGGCCGCCGGTTCATCGAGCAGGATCAGCTCGGGTCGGCCCATCAGCGCCCGGGCCAGGAGCACCTGTTGGCGTTCACCCTCGGAGATCACGCCGAAGGCGCGGTCCCCGATGGCGCCGACCCCGGCCTGGTCCAAGAAGCGGTCGGCCCGGG
>DASZJN010000074.1:0-13233 GCA_035948045.1 Acidimicrobiales bacterium
GGTCCCCCGATGTACTCCCAGGAGCTGGGCGGCTACGAGCGAATGCTGGAGAAGCACCGACAACTCGGCATCACCGACGATCAACGATTTCGGTTCGCTGCGCTGATGAGTCATGCGGCGGACGATGCCGGGATGCCGAACGACCCGGAGTTCCGCTCCGCTTTGGTTGCCTACCTCGAGTGGGGTACTCGCATCGCCCTCGGCAACTCCCAGCCTGGCGCATCGGTCGTCGAGCATGCCCCCGTGCCGCGATGGGGCTGGGGAGAAGCACCGCCGTACCAGCCCTGAGCACTCTCTGTTGGTTGAGCCGCCACGGTTCCTCCGCGAGCCGACAACTCCGGCCCCCCTCCTGTGGCGGCTCCATCACCGATCACGCCTCCGGAGCCTCGAGTTGCCGGCAGTGCCCGACTCTGCGCCCTGGCCTAGAGTGACGCCAGTGTCAGATGTCGGTTCGGCGCCGGAACACCCGGGGCCGGGCCCCATCGGGGGAGGTGCCGTCATGATCGATCTGCCCGAGGTGATGCCGGCCGCGGTCTATCAGCGGCCCGGCGAGGTGGTGGTCGAGGAGCGATCGGTGCCCCGGCCGGGGCCCGGCGAGGTGCTGGTGGAGGTGGACCATTGCGGCATCTGCGGCTCGGACATCCACCTGCTGCTCGAGGGCTGGGCCGGCAAGCCCGGACTGGTGGCGGGCCACGAGTTCACCGGTGCCATTGCCGCCCTGGGAGAGGGCGTGGAGGGCTGGGAGATCGGCGACACCGTAGTCGAGGGCACTTCGCCCAAGTGCGGGCGGTGCCGCCGCTGCCTGGAGGGGAAGCCGTCCCAGTGCGAGAACCGCGAGGGCTCCGTCATCGACGGCCACGACGGGGCCTTCGCCCGCTACGTGCTGGTACGGGCGGCGTCGCTCCTGCGTCTCCCACCGGGGCTCACGGCGCGCCAGGCGGCCCTGGCCGAGCCACTCGCGGTGGCGCTCCATGGGATCACCCGCTCGGGAGCGGCCCCGGGCGACTCGGTGATGGTCATCGGTGCCGGGCCCATCGGGGCGCTCTCCCTCGCCGCCCTGGTGGCGCGGGGGATCGGACCGGTCACGGTCGTCGAGCCCGGTGAGCGGCGAAGACAACTGGCCAAGGACCTCGGGGCGGCAGAGGTGGTGGACCCGGCCGACCTCGAGACCTTCCCACCGTGGGAGCCCGAGCGGATCTCCGATCGGGCCGTGCACGTGGTGCTCGAGTGCTCGGGCAAGAAGGCGGCCATCGAGGCGGGCTTCCACCAGTTGCGGCGGGGCGGCACCCTGGCCCTGGTGGGAGCGGGCATCGAGTCCCCGGCCTTCGACCCCAACCGGTTCATCCTCAACGAGCTCCACGTGGTGGGGTCCTTCGTCTACGACGAGGGCGGCTTCGAGCGGGCGCTGGAGCTGCTGGCCTCCGTCGACTTCCCGACCGATCAGCTGATCGAGGCGGACGACGTGCCCCTCGACCGGCTCTCCGATGCCTTGGCGGGACTGGCCGAGGGCCGGTACGCCGGCAAGGTCATGGTGGTCCCCCACCTGTCCGACGGCGCCACCATTGCGCCCGCCACCACCGGGGGTGCCTGATGCCCCATCCCTACTACCCCACGGGCACTCCGCGCTTCAACCACGTGGCCATGAGCCTGCCCGCAGACCTGCTCGACGAGCACAACCGTGCCGACATCTGCCATTTCTGGAGCGAGGTCTTCGGCTTCGACGAGATCGAGCAGCTGACCGAGGACCGCCATCGACTCGTCCTCTCGTGCGTCCACTGGGACCAGTTCATCTTCCTCATCGACGAGGCCAAGCCGATGGAGTGCCCCCGCATGGACCATTTCGGCTTCTCGGTGGGATCGATGGCCGAGCTACAGGGCGTCGAGGACCGTGCCGTGGCCTTCCGACAGCACGATGATCGCGTCGACCTCATCGACGTCCACATGGACGACCAAAAGGTCGTCAAGATCCACTCGCTCTACGTCAAGTACCTGCTGCCCATGATGTGTGAGGTGCAGTGGTGGGAGTTCCCGGCATGAGTGTGGCCGCGCCGACCCCGGCCCCCGGGGGCACCCTCGAGGTCGGCGTCTTCATTCCCCAGGGTTGGAAGCTCGAATACACCGGCTGGAGCGGCCCCGACGCCTGGGCCCGATCGGTGGAGCTGGCGATGCTGGCCGAATCGCTCGGGTACGACCACCTGTGGGTCTACGACCACGTGGAGACGGTGCCCCTGCGTCGACCGACCCATGTGTTCGAGGCCTTCACCATGCTGGCCGCACTCTCGCAGCAGACGACCCGTGCCGGTCTCGGCCAGCTGGTGACGTGCGCCTCCTACCGCAACGCGGGCCTGCTGGCCAAGGAGGCCGCCTGCATCGATGTCTACTCGGGCGGTCGGCTGATCCTCGGGCTGGGAGCCGGGTGGTTCCACGAGGAATACCACTCCTACGGATACGACTACCTGTCCAACCCGGAGCGCCTGGCCGTCCTGGACGAGACCCTCGAGGTCATCCGGCGGCTGTGGACCGAGGAGACCGTCACCTTCGACGGCGCCCACCTCCACTTCGACGGCGCCTTCTGCGATCCCAAGCCGGTTCAGGGGCTGCCGCCGGTGCTGGTGGGCGGGGGAGGTGAGAAGGTCAACCTGCGCATCGCCGCCCGTCGGGCCGACCTCACCAACTGGCAGGTGGGCCTCGGGGACTTCGAGCGCAAGTCCGGCCTGCTGGCCAGGTACTGCGAGGAGCTCGGACGACCGTTCGAAGACATCACCCGCACCCACGGACCGGACTGCCGGCTCTTCGATACCGAGGCCGAGACGCTCGCCTGGTGCCAGTCCGAGGATGGTGGGGACCTGTGGGGTGGGACACCGACCCAGCGTTACCTGGACGACAACCTGGTCGGCACGGTCGACCAGGTGATCGACAAGACCCAGGCCTTCGTGGACGCCGGCTGTCGGGGCCTCATCCTGTGGCTGCGCGACTTCCCGGGCGACGAGACCCTGCGGCGGTTCATGGCCGAGGTGGTGCCGGCCCTCAAGGTCCCCTGACCGGCGCATCGACCGGTCGGCCGGATGGCATCTACAGTGCCGCCATGGCCCAACCGGGACACCGTCGGATCGGCGCATCCGAGGTCGCCGTGCTGCCCGACATCACGGCCCTGGCCCGAGCGGCGGCCGACGAGGCGGTGGGCGTGCTCCGCAGCGCCGTGGAACGGAGCGGTGTGGCCCATGCCATGTTCGCCACCGGCAACTCCCAGTTCGCCTTCGTCGACGCCCTCATGGCCCGCATGACCGAGGTCCCGTGGGGCGACACCGTCGTGTTCCACATGGACGAGTACGTGGGGATCGGCCCCGATCATCCGGCCAGCTTCCGGCGTTGGATCCGCCAGCGGATCGAGGAGCCGGCCCGGCCCCGGGCCACCCACTACCTCGACGGGTTGGCCCAACCGGACCGCGAGTGCGAGCGCTACGCCCAGCTGCTGGCCGACCACCCGCTCGACCTCTGCTGCCTGGGCATCGGCGAGAACGGCCACCTGGCCTTCAACGACCCGCCCGTCGCCGACTTCGAGGATGCTCGCGATGTCAAAGTGGTGGAGCTCGATGCGGCCTGTCGGCGACAGCAGGTCAACGAAGGGCATTTCGCTACCGACGGCGACGTGCCCCGACAGGCACTCACGGTGACCATTCCGGCGCTGCTCCGGGCAAAGCGGGTGCTGGCCATCGTCCCCGAAGCCCGCAAGGCGGAGCCGGTGCGCGCCGCCTTGGAGGGTCCGGTGAGCACCTCCTGTCCCGCCTCGATCCTGCAGCGGACGGCACACGCCACCGTCTTCCTCGACCCCGACTCCTCAAGACTGCTGTCGTCCGACGACTGACGCCACTCGCCGGGTCGCCGTGGGGTCAGGTGGCTCCCGCCGGTGATCCGAGGTGGTGGTCGAGGAACGGATAGGCGAGGAGGCCGTGCCACTCGTGCCCGCCGTCGAACACGTCGTGCTCCAGACGATCGCCGGCGCCCACGTGGTCGTAGACCCGGCGCAGCTGTCCGACGGACTGCTCGGCGGCGGACACCGGGAAGATGAGGTCCTCCCGCCCCGTCTCGACCAAGAGGGCACGTGGGGCCACCAGCGCCCCCACATCGACGTGTTCCATGCGGCCCAACATCCCGGAGAGCACCTGGGAGCCGCACATGTTCCAGGGGACCTTGTGCGCTTCTGCCCACGAGGAGAAGTACGAACTCACCACCGCGGCCGCCACCCGGGGATCACGGGCGGCGAGGAAGAGGGTCAGGGTGGCCCCGTAGGAGTGCCCCACCATCCCCATTCGGGCCGGGTCGACCAGCGGGTGGGCCTCGAGCACGTCGAGCGAGCGGGACAGGTCCCACAAGTTCTGGCTCAGCGGGCTCCATCCCCCCATGAGCTGGTGGACGAGATTCGTGTCGCACCCATAGTGATCGGGCGGGTTCCAGTCGGCGCGCTCGCCGAAGCAGCGCATGTCGGGGGCCAGGACCACATAGCCACGCCGGACCAGTGCCGCCGCGTAGGCGGCGCGGGGGGCGGCGTCGGGCTCCAATCCACAGATCAGGGACTTTCCGGGGCCGTGACCATGCACGGCGAGCACCGCCGGTCCCGGTGACGCCAGGCCGTCGGGCACCAGGAGGTAGGCGGGCACCGACATGGTGTCCTCGGTGTCGAACACGACCCGGCTCCGTGTATAGCCGTCGCACGCGGTCTCTTCCGTGACCTCCAGGTCCAGCGCCACCTGCTCGGGCCACGGTGCCAGTGCGTCCTCGAGACGGGCCGCGAACCGGTTGCGCCAGGGACCGAAGGCCGAGAGGTCGTCGACGGGGAGGGCATCGTCCTGTTCCGTCTCCATCAGACGGCTGACCACTTGGTACCACGGGGAGAAATTGCGCCGCGGGGGCGGAAACAGCTGCGTCATCCTCGATCATCCTCCGGTCCTCGGAACCCATGGCCCCGGCGAGCTCGGTGTTCAGGTTGCCACACCCACCACGTCGACACGGCCGAAGCTTGGTCCTCCAGCCACGGGCTTCCAGCCACGGGGTGTCGCCGATCCGACCGTGGCAGTTGAGCAGGCACTCGGTTTGGGGCACGATGGGTCCCATGCGGACGACGGATCAGACGATGAGCGCCCCGTGACGGTGGTCACAGACTTTGCGGTGAGCCCGCTGTCGCCGATCATCGGAGCGGAGGTCCACGGGCTCGACCTGTCGCAACCGCTGAGCGCCCGGGCCGTCGCCGATGTCCGCCTGGCCCTCAATACCCACCACGTGATCTTCTTCCGCGACCAGGACCTCTCCCCCGCCCAGCAAGCCGACTTCGCCCGGCAGTTCGGTGTGGTTACCGAAGGGCACCCCGTGCTCCCGGCCATCGAGGGGAACCCCGAGGTGCTGGTCATCGACAGCCGTGAGGACCGGGCCAGCTGGTGGCACACCGACGTGACCTTCCTGCAGGCCCCGGCCTTTGGGTCGATCCTGCACATGCTCACCGCCCCCGAAGTGGGCGGGGACACGGAATGGGCCAGTCTGCAGGATGCCTACGATCGGCTGGCCGATCCGGTCCGGGCCCTGTGCGACTCGCTGATCGCCGTGCACTTCGATCCCTGGTTCGCGGCGGATGTGGATGCACGGGGAGGGTACGAGTGGCAGGGCGAGTTCCACGAGAAGCTGCTCCCCGCCGTCCATCCTGTGGTGCGCACCCACCCGGAGAACGGTCGCAACGGGCTCTTCGTGAATCCCCAGTTCACCCAGTCGATCCTTGGGCTGTCGAAAAACGAGAGCAACGCCATTCTGGAGATGCTCTACCGGCACTGCCAGCAACCGGAGCTCACCTGCCGGTTCCGCTGGGAGCCCGGCTCGGTGGCCTTCTGGGACAACCGGGCCACCCTCCACTACGCACTCGACGACTACGGCGACGCCACCCGGATCGCCAACCGGGTGACCCTGCAGGGCGACGTTCCCTACGGTCCGGCCATGCCCCAGCGCTGAGAGGAGGAGCTGAAGCGGCCTACTCGCCGACCGGCTCGGACGTGCCGCCGGCAGCCGCCACGGCGTCGCCCGCCGGATCGGCCGACGGCACCGGGACGGCTCCCGAGACGGCCAGCGCCTCGTCACTGGCACCCAGATAGGCGGCCAGCGCCCGCGGATCGCGGCGAACCTGGTCGGGGGTACCCGACGAGACCACCGCGCCGGTCTCCATCATCACCACCTTGCTGCACAGCTCGAAGACCAGGGGCACATCGTGCTCGACGAGCACGCTGGTGGTGTCCGCCAACTCGTGCAGGCGGCGCAGCAGGGGTACGAAGGCCTCCGCCTCGCGCTGGGCTATCCCGGCGGTGGGCTCGTCGAGCAGCAGGAGGCGGGGACGGGCCAGCACGATGGAGGCCAGATCCACCACCCGCCTGGTCCCGGTGGAGAGGTGGGCGATGCGGTGACGGCGGAAGCGGTCGAGCCCGAACGAGCCCAGAACCTGGTCCAGCGCCGCCCGCTTGGACCGCTCCGATCGACGGGCCCAAGGAGCCTGCAACGTGGACGACAGGACGCCCACCGGACGGCGGGCGTCCTGCGTGAGCAACAGCACGTCCTCCACACACAACTCGGGAAACAGGCGGCAGTCCTGAAAGGAGCGCACGACCCCGAGGCTCACGCGCTCCTCGGGCAGGTACTCGATCAGGCTCTCCCCGTCGAGCCGCACCGAACCGGACTGGGGGCCGACGAGCCCGGAGATGACATCGAGCAGTGTCGTCTTTCCCGAACCGTTGGGCCCGATGAGGCCGACGATGGACCCGGGCTCCGCGCACAGGTCGGCCTGGTCGACGGCCCGCAGGCCACCGAAGGCCACCACCAGGCCCTCGACGTCGAGCCGGGCCGGGCCCGTGGTGCCGGTGGTGGACCCAGCTCGCGTCATCCGGCCACCTCGCCCGCCACGGGGTCGAGACCGGCGTCCAGCCGGCCCGACATGGGCGGAGGGGCGTCACGGCGCCGGCCCAGCTGCTCGACGCCTAGCGTCACCAGGTCACCGAAGCGGTGGAGCAGTTCGGCCAGGCCGCCGGGCAGATAGAGGATGAAGGCCAGGAGGCCGAGGCCGCTGGTGAGGAACTGGATCGTGGCAGTGGTGCCGAACAGAGCCGGCAGCCCGACCAGATAGAGCGCCCCCAACACCGCCCCGGCAATGGAGTCGAGACCCCCGATGACCACCATGGACACGACCAGGATGGAGAAGGTGGGATCGAAGGTGGCCGTGGAGAACCGCTCGGTGGCGAAGGCCAGGCAAACCCCGGCGTACCCGGCCATGAAGCCCGAGAGGGCGAAGGCCAGGACCTTGCTGCGGGCCAGGGGTATGCCCATGGCCCCGGCACCCACCTCGTTGTCTCGCACCGAGATGAGCCGGCGGGCCACGCCCCGGTCACGCCACAGCCTGACCATGAGCACCGAGGCCACCAGGACGGCCAGCGAGAACCAGGCGAAGGACCGCTCCGACCCGAGACCGATGCCGAGGAAGGTGGGCCGGTTGATGAGCGTGGACTGGGGGTTGGGCAGGCCCGTGCACAGCCGTCGGTTGACCAGGGGCAGGTTCCAGCACGGCGTGGCCAGCACCGCCCCCATGAACCAGACGCTGAAGGCCAGCGTGCTCACGGCCAGGTAGAGGCCTCGCACCCGCAGGGCGGGCAGCCCGACGATCACGGCGATCACCGCAGTCACGGCCCCGGCGAAGGGCATCAGCAGGACCAGCGGAATGCTGGCCCCGAGGTGTGCGGCCATCAGGGCCCCGCAGGCGACCAGCCCGAACTGCCCGAGGGACACCTGCCCGGCCCAACCGGTCAGCACGGTCAGCGAGAGGGCGACGACCGCATAGATGCAGATCTGCGAGATCAGGAAGGAACGGCCGGTGCTGACCACCAGTGGCAGCAGGGCGACGACGACCACCGCCACGACGACCCCGCTGGCACCGACCCGGCGGCGGAGCGGACTGTCAGTGCGGAGCTGACGGTGCGAGCCCTCCATCCAACCGGACCGCTCCTCGCCGCGCGGCCCGGTCCGCAATGCGGCGATCCGCACCAGCAGCACGGCCAGGACCATGGCGAACAGGACCAGGTCGACCTGGGCGGTGCTGTTGAGATTCCACACCAGGATCGCCTGCACCACGCCGATGCCGATGGCGGCCACGAAGGCCACCGTCAGGTTCACCATGGCCCCGACCATGGCGGCGGTGAGGGCCAGGAGGAGCAGTTCGGGACTGAGCACCTCGGTCAGGGAGGAGGTCTGGCCGGGCGAGGCGAGGATGGCTGTGAAGGCGGACAGCACCCCGGCCAGCGTCCACGCCACCGTGGACGTGCGGCGCACCCACACCCCCGAGAGACGGGCCGAGTCGGAGTTCTGGGCCATGGCCCGCATGGCCAGTCCCCATGGGGACCATTTGACGAACGCGGCCAGCCCGATGGCAACGAGGGGGGCCACCACCAGAGTGATCACCTGTCCGGAGGCGAACAGGTAGGTGCCGATGTGGAAGGAGACATCGACCGGCACCGGGAAGGGCCGGAACAGGCTCTTGGGGCGGATGAAGGGCAGGGCGGTGAACACGAAGAGGACCTGGCTCAGTCCGATGGTGGCCACCATGACCAGCATGCGCGGTCGGTCGAACAGCCGACGCAGCAACAGCTCGCTCAGCGCCCCGATCACGGCGGCCAGGGCCAGGGCCAGCACCAGGGCGAACCAGTAGTTGAATCCGAAGTCGTAGTAGCACTTGACCAGGAAGACCGCCGCCACCACACCGAGCTGTCCCTGGGCGAAATTGAGCACCCGGTTGGTCCGGTAGATGAGCACCAGTCCCAGCGCCAGCAGTCCGTAGCTGAGGCCGGTGATGACCCCGTTGACGAGGACGAAGCTGGGTACCGACACCGTCCGCTCGCTAGCCCAGACCGGTCACGGCCGAGCCCAGGAACACCGGGCGCAGGAGGTCGTCGCGCTGCAGCAGCCCGGAGGTGGGGCCGTCGAAGCGGACCTCGCCGCGCTCGAGGAAGAAGGCGTGCTCCGCCAGGCTCATGGCCCGGTTCACGCTCTGCTCCACCAGCACCACCGTCGTGCCCTGCCCGTTGACCTCACGCACGATCCCCATCAGCCGGTCCACCGCTTTGGGGGCGAGCCCGAGGGCCAGCTCGTCGATCAACAGCAGCTTCGGCGCCGTCATCATCACCCGGGCCAGGGCCAGCATCTGCTGCTCGCCCCCGGACAGGGTGCCGGCGGACTGGTCGAGCCGGGTCGAGAGCTCGGGGAACCGGTCCATCGCCTCGTCCAGCGCCGAGCGGACACGGGTTCCCTGCCTCCGCATCGAGTAGCCCCCGATGCGGAGGTTGTCCCGCACGGTGAGTCCCGGGAAGGTCATCTTGCCCCCCACCAGCAGGGCCACCTCCTGGTCGATGATCTGCTCGGGCTCGAGGTAGGTGCAGTTGATCCCGAAGATCCTGATGACCCCCCGGTGGGGATGGTCCAGCCCGGACACGGCCCGCAGCAGCGTGGACTTTCCGGCCCCGTTGGTGCCCAGCAGTGCCACCATCTCGCCCTGTCCGACCTCGAGGTTGACGTCGAACAGCACCTGGTTGGAGCCGTAGAAGAAGTCGAGGTTGTGGACCTGCAGGGCCGGCACGGCGCGACCGGCCTGGCGGCGCTTGCCCTCGGCGTGCCGTTCGAGGACGTCCTCGATGACCAGTGTGATGTCGCGTTTGACGTACCGGGATCCGATGAACAACAGGATGCCGCCCACCAGGCAGACCGGCCCGATCAGGGTGAGGGCCACCGTCGGGCCGTGGAGGTACCCGGCGGCGTCGCTGACCGCGCCGAGGATGACCCCGCCGGCGAAGGCGCCGAAGACGAGCGAGTAGACGCCGAACATGGCGAAGCAGATGGTGCGCATCTCCGGCGGGGCGGTCGCGGCCAGGGTGAGGAAGATGCAGATGGCCAGGGGCGACACCGCCGCATTGGCCAGGAATTGCAGCGTGACCACCATCCACAGCTGCGGCATGTAGAGGGAGGCCACGAAGAGGCCCCCGTAGGCGGTGATGCAGAAGCCGGCGATGACCAGTGGTCGCTCCGGGGCCCGCCGGAAATACCGGTCCCCGACCACGTAGGCCACCGGGAGGCCGAGGAAGGCGGCCAGGCCGATGATCGAGTACACCTCGCTGCGCTGCGCCGTGTCGAGACCCCATCGACGGACGAAGTACAGGTTGCCGAACAACGGGGCGCCGACCCCGGCGAACCCGAGGATGGCCACGGCCACCAGCTCGTAGTAGATGGAGCGGATCCGCAGCAGGCGGGTGACCGCCGAGCCCAGCAGCACCCGCGGCGCTTCGGCCTGCTGGGAGTGGAGGTCCATGCCCGAGGCCTTGAGGATGTGGCTCTGCTCGTTCTGACCCTTGTCCGGCTCGCGCAGGGTGAACAGGGCCAGGGCGATGGGAATGCCGGCCAGGGCGACGAAGGTGCCCCAACGCCAGTTGTGGGCCACGGTGACGATGTAGCCGAAGATGAGGATGCCCACCGTTTGGGAGAGCGGATCGGAGAGGTTGTGCCAGCTGAACACCCGGCCCCGGCCCTCGGTGGGATAGGCGTCGGCGAGGTAGGAATTGTGGACGGTGTTGTTCACCCCGTAGCCGATCGATGCCACCAGGTAGATGAAGGTGAATGCCCACACGTTGGGAGCCAGTCCCATCAGTGGGGCGAAGACGGAGAAGATCAACAGGGCTACTCCGGCCACCACCTTGCGGCTGCCGCGATCAGCCCACACGGCCAGGGGCACGGCCCACAGCAGTTGGGACACCGAGGCCACGAAGGTCACCGCCCCGAGGGCGGCGTCATGGATGTGGAACGAATGCTCGAGGTTGGTGCCGATGAGGGCGATGCCGTTCTGGAAGCTACCGGGCACCAGCGCCGCCGCGGTGAGCAGCACCAGGGGGGCGAAGCCGTTGCTCCGGAGGATCCCGACTAGTGACGGCGGCTTCCCCTCGCCGGTTCCCGGCATGACCCCGATGTCGGCGATGACGTCGGGGTCTCGGCTCTTGGCGACGACTTCTTCCAGTAACTCGTCGGGTACGGCGAAGTCGAACAGCACCTGGTCGGCCATGGACTGCCCACACTAACCCTGACGTGCTCGTCAGACACGGACGAGGACCTCGGGGCCGTCGCCCGGCCATGGCCCGGGTCTGATCCGGCCACGACCTGGTCGAACTCCGCCGGCGCGAGATCAGCGGTCGCCCACACCGCCGCGCTCCGGGACCGTCTCGAACGGGGTGGCGACGATCAGTGGGCCCTGGGGAAGCACGCAGAGGCGGGCACCCCGGCCCTGCCGCGCCAGCGCCTGCGTCACCGCGGCGGCCACGTCGTGCTGGGGGGTCATGAGGCCCGCCTCGATCGATTGATCGGAGAGTCCGTCCGAGTACATCCAGACCTCGGCACGGCCCAGCACCCGTCCGAGGACCTGGGCCTGCCAGGCATCCAGCTCTCCGGGACCGTCGGGTCGGAGCAACTGCTCGGGGCCTGTGGCCCGGCGCAGGATGCGGGCGAAGGCACCCTCCTCGGGCAGCCCGTCGGAACACGCCGCCACCATCACGATGATGCCGCCGTCGGTCACCACCCGCTCGGCGGCGGCCATGCCCTTGACGGCCTGGTAGAGGTTGCGATCCAGGGGATGGCCGCCGTTGGTGGTGAGGACCACCTCGAAGCGCCCGTCGACCGCCTGGGTGACGCTGCGGGAGGCGAAGGCACAAGCGGCGCGGTGGCTGTCCGGGAGCACGCCGGTGAACACACCGGTCAGGCGGCGGTGACGGTCGATGGTCACGTCGACGCAGAGGTCCGGCGGGCACAGGGCGGTGGCGGCGGTGACGAACTCGTGGACGGGGTTTCCCTCCGTGGCCAGCCAGGTGGACCGGGGATCGGCAATGCGTGCCGGGCTGTGCGCCTCGAGGATGGTGGAGGTGGCGGCCAGACCCGGGCAGGTTCCCTTCGGCCCTCCGCTCCACCCGGCGAAGAAGTGCGGTTCGACGAATCCCGTCACGATGCGGACGTCGGCCTCGACGTAGCGCCGGTCGAGCAGGACCGGTGTTCCCTCCACCTCACCCACCCGGACGTGGCCCCCGTTGTCGGCGCAGTGGTCGTGGATGCGATAGCTGGACACGATGTCCGGGCCGACCAGCGCCGCCATCTCCGACGCCGTCGCCTGGCGATGGGTACCGGTGCCGCAGAGCAGCTCCACCCGTTCGGGCCCGGCCCCCGCCGACTCGAGCTCCGCCAACAGGGGCGGCAGCACGGTGGTATTGGGCATGGGCCGGGTGAGGTCGGGGAAGACCACCGCCACCTTCACGTCGGGACCGATCAGATCCCGGAGCGTCGGGCCCGCCAGCGGGGCCCGGAGCGAGCGGCGGACGCAGTCCGCCTCGTCCTCCAGGGCGGGCGCCTCCCCCCCTTCCACCACGACGGCGTCGTCGGGCACGTCCACGTCCATCCTCCCGGCGCCGTAGGCCAGGCTCACCCGCACGGCGGATCCTCGCCACGGTCGGACGGGCGCGAAGGGGTTGCTCCGGCCAGGTCGACCACGGCCACGGCCACCCGCTCCGCGTGGTCGCGGAGTTCGGCATAGCGCCTGGCGGTGTGGGCCTCTGGTCCGACCCGCACCTCCACCGGGTCGATCAGCTCGGGGTCGACGTCCATGCCCACCGCCGCTGCGGCCAGCTGCGCCGCACCGGCAGAGGCGGCCTGACCCGAGCGGCGACCCGTCGCCGGTAGCCCGGTGATACCGGTGAGCACGTCGAGCCACACCGGAATGGAGGCACCCGATCCGGCCAGCGCCAACCCGGCCGGTTCGCACCCCGCCGGTTGCCGGGAGCCGATCGCCTCCAGGCACCGCATCACCTCCCACGCCACCGACTCGAAGGCAGACCGGGCGATGTCCTCCAACCCGTGGGCCGAGCCCAGACCGACGAATGCCGCCCCCGCGTCCGGCTGCCACCACGGGGCCCGGGCCCCTTCGAGCCAGGGCGTCGCCACCACACCCCGGGAACCGGGCGGGCTCTCGAGGGCCAGGGCGGCCAGCTCGACCGGGGTGTGGCCGGTGAGACCACCGAGCCACGCCAACAACGACCCCGCCGCCGACAGCCCACCCTCGAGCAGCCATCCGCCCCGGGCCCCCCCCGACACCACGACACCTGGCGGCAGCAATGCGGGCCGCGTGCCCACCGGTGT
>DASZJN010000075.1:0-3882 GCA_035948045.1 Acidimicrobiales bacterium
GGCCATCCGGTGGCGGGCGACGAGGTCTACAGCCAGGGCCGCGCTCTTCCCGGCGCCCTCATGTCCCGCCCATTCCTGCACGCCTACTCACTGGCCTTCGAGCACCCGCGCACCGGGCATCGTGTCTCGTGGGAGTCGCCGCTCCCCGATGACCTTCGGATGCAGTTGGAGGGCCTCTCCAGCTGAGCGCCGATTGCGTCTGAGGGGGGCTGCTTCCGGCTGGTGCCGTGGCTCCATCCCGGACGAGGGCGCCGGCCTCGACTCAGGCAGCTTCGTGAGCGGCTTCCAGCATCTCGCTGTCGCCCAGGATCTCGAGGGCTTCTGCCTCTGCCTGACGCACCTTGCGCACCCCGATGCCCATTCGCTCGGCCGTCGTCTGCAACGACGCCGGGTCACTGCCGTCGAACCCGAAGCGGTGCCGTATCACCTGGCGCTGGAGGTCGGTCAGGCGGTCCACGGCCTGGCGCACCACGTCGAGCGTCAGCTCGGAAGCCACCTCGTCCTCGAAATCGTTGAGATCGGTCGACACGAGGTCGCCGAGGGTGGCCGTCGAGTCGGTGGTGGCGGGCTGATCGAGGCTGGCGACCACTCGAGCCAGTTGGGAGAGGTCTTCGCGCACCGCGGCCGTCGTATTGGTGGCGTTGTCCATCTCGTCATCGGTCGGCGGCCGTTGCAGCTGATGGGTGAGTTCCCAAAGTGCTGCGTCCACCTGTTGGTTGCGCTCGGCCACCTCCATCGGCAGCCTGATGGTCCGTCCGTGCTGCTGGACGGCCCGCTGCAGGGCCTGGCGGATCCACCAGGTGGCGTAGGTGGAGAACCGGAAGCCGCGCTCCCAGTCGAACTTGTCCACCGCCCGCATCAGGCCGAACGTCCCCTCCTGGATGAGGTCGGGGAGGTCGACGCCGCGGTCCTGGTAGCGGCGCGCCCAGTGGACCACCAGTCGCAGGTTGGCCGCCACCATCTCGCGACGCGCCGCCTCGTCGCCGGCCGCCACCCGCTTGGCCAGCTCGGTCTGGGCCTCGTGGTCGGGCAGCGGGTGATGGTCGAGGTCGCGGAGGAACAGGCCCAGGCTGTCGGCATCGGAGCCCCGGTTCCGCGGGGTTGCCACCGACCGTGCCGGGCGTCCGGCAGACGTCGGCTTCGGGCCCGCGGCCGACCCTCCCGGCTGGCGGGAGGGCGCGTGCTGCGCCGTGTGTTCCTTTTCCCTACTCACCGTCCGAGTGGTCATCCCTCTCCTCATTCATCGTCACGGGACCGACAGCTGCTTCAACGCCGGATCCGCCCGGGACATTCCATGCTTGTCATTCGGGCCCGGGACGCCCGAGGCGAGTGGCGGGATGGCCGGTGTGGCTTGCGTACCACCTGTTCGGAGTGGTCCGCTGTCGGGATGACCGCCCCCACCCCTCGGTGCCTGTTGATACGCCACGGCCAGACGGCTTGGAGCCTCAGCGGGCGCCACACCGGACGCACCGACCTCCCACTCCTGGCCGAAGGAGAGGCCCAGTCCAGGGCCCTGCGTCCGAAGCTGTCGCACCACCAGTTTACCGCTGTTCTGACCAGCCCATTGCTCAGGGCCCGGAGGACCTGCGAACTGGCCGGTCTGGAGGACCGGTCGATCATCGATCCGGATCTCTGCGAATGGGACTACGGCAGCTATGACGGTCTGACCACCCCGGAGATCTGGGAGGAGCGGCCCGGATGGGACCTGTTCGCGGACGGTGCCCCGGGTGGGGAGACGGCTGCCGACGTCTCCACGAGAGTCGACCGGGTGATCGAGCGGATCCGGGCCGCCCCCGGATCGGTGGCCTGTGTGGCCCACGCCCACGTGCTCCGGGTGCTGGCCGCTCGTTGGATCGGCCTCGAGGCCACGGGGGGCCGGTACTTCGTGCTGGCACCGGCGTCGCTCAGCGAGCTCGACTGGGAGCGGGGGCAGCCGGTCATCGCCGGCTGGAACCAGACCTGACGCCTCCGCCCGCCTTCATGTCGCCAGCTCCGCTTCGACGGGTGCGGGCAAGGACGAAGGCTCAGCCGGCGCTCTGGCGCAGCACGGGTGCCCTTCCCTGGGCCCGCGCCACCATGTCGGCCAGATTGAAGGAGTCGAGATGCGTGCGCATGTGCTCACCCACGTCAGCCCACACGGTGAGCAGCACGCACTGCCCCTCGTGGTCGCAGGCGCCGTTCTCGTGGGGGAGCCCGAAGTCGCCGGCGGCAATGGGGCCGTCGACGGCCGAGACGATCTGTGACAAGGTGATCTCGTCGGGGGACCGGGCCAGCACGTAGCCCCCGCCCACTCCCCGCTTAGAGCGAACCAGTCCCGCCCCCTTGAGGGCCAGCAGGATCTGCTCGAGGTAGGGCTGCGGCAACCCGGTGCGCTCGGCGATGTCCCTGACCGCGGTGGGGCCTTCGCCGTCCGTATGGAGGGCCAGGGACAGGAGGGCCCTGCTGGCGTAGTCACCCCGGGTCGAGACTTTCACGCTGCCATGCTATTGCCTGGGCGGGCGCCGCGGACTGTCCTTGCGCCCACGAGGACAGGTCGTTCCGGCGGGGAGACCCCCGCCGGGGTCACCGACCGCCCAGTTTGCCGCCGGCCAGGTCCTCGGCCAGGGCCCAGCCGAACGTCACCAGCCGGCCACCGGCGGCGGCGTCGACCCCCTCGAAGAAGGCGCACTCCTCCGACCCGGCCGCCGCCTTGGGGCTGATGAAGTCGAAGCCGCCGGACTCGCACCCGTCGCCGCTCACCACGAAGGTCCGGTCGTCGATCCGCCCGTCGGCGCCGAACCGCTTGGCCAGGCGACGACCCCACGCCCGCTCCTCACCGGTGGCCTTGTGGTCGGGACCGGGAACCACATCGGTCAGCCCGGCAAAGGCCCTGAAGCCCTCTGCCCCCAGCAGACGGGTCCCGACCAGGACGTCCTCGTCCGGGAAGGCCAGGAGGGCACGGCGATACTTGTCGCCCATCATGGCCCGCAGGACCGTGTCGGCCCGGGAGGTCCGGTCGACGGTCGCCAACCCGATGAGCAGGGATGGCGTGCCACCGATCCGCTCGAGGGTCGAGAACGAGTAGCCCCGGAGCTTGGAACCGTCGCGGGCCCGCGGGACCAGCACCCACTCCTCCCGCTGTTTGGAGAGGAATCCGATGTCGAATCGGGGTTCCCGCTCGGCACACAGATCGGCCATTTCGGCCAGCTCTGCGTCACTGATCGATGTGCAGTCCTTGGTCTCCACCTGGATGGACATATGCCGTTCCGTACTCCTCGATATCCCTGCGGCGTGAGCCGCCGGCCCCGGTCTGCCGCGGACACCCCCCATACCGCCCGGCCGGGTGGCCGAACAGAGCTGCGGGCATCCACGCCAGGAGCCGTGCACCGATTTTACGGGATTTAGAGCCCCCTGTCGTATCCGGTGCCTGCCGAGGGCCCATCGACCCGGGAAACAGGGCCGTAAAACACCTCGTCATCCCTGGATGGCATGGGGCCCGAGCAGGACCCGGAGCTCTCCGACCAGCCCCCGACGGCTGTCCACATTGAACTCGGAGGGCAGGCGCAGCACCTTCTCGCCCACGTGCAGGAAGACCGGGGAGTCACCCGGGTGCTCCCGCAACAGACGCTTCAAGCCGTCCACCAGCCGGTCGGTGAGGGCGTTGAGGGGCAGCGAGATCCGGAGGTCGGTGGATCCGTCCACCGACAACTCCGGGCGTTGGATCTCCATGCACACCAGTTTCAGGCGGTCATCACGGAGGTCCACCCGGCCCTTGAGCACCACGATGGCGTCGTCGTCGAGCAGGGCGCCGTAGTCGGACATCGACTTCGGGAACACGAACACCTCGATCGACGCATTCAGATCCTCGAGCACGAAGGTGGCCATGAGGTCGCCCTTCTTCGT
>DASZJN010000076.1:0-7439 GCA_035948045.1 Acidimicrobiales bacterium
GATGGTCGTGAGCGAACCCAGCTTCCCCTCGACAGCGGCCGTGATGGCCACGAACACCGCGGCCAGCACCTGGCCGCCGACGAATCCCAGGGCCGCAAACAGGAGCCACATCCAGGCCGACCCCCGGCTGTCCGGAGCTCCGCCCGCAGCCAGTTGGCGCCCGAGGGAAGGGCCGGAGCCTTCCGGGCCCTCGCTCCGCGGCGCGGCACCGACCGGAGGAGGCATCGGACCTGGTGACGACCCTGGCGGGGGCACCCATCCGGGGGGTGGTGGCGCCCATCCGGGGGGCGGTGGCGCCCATCCGGGCGGGGGCGGGTCCCGCTGGACCACCTCCGGCCGCCCGACGGGTCTGCCGACCGCGGCCGCGCCCGGGTCCGCTCCCTGTTCGGACCGCTCGATCACCCTGCCACGATACCGATCGAATCCCCACCGCAGGAGGCGGCCCGCCCGATGACCCGGGCGAGGCCTCAGGAGACGTCCGGCGCGAATAGCATGAAGAGGTGACCCCGCCCGACCAGAACGCACCCGGTGGCCCCCCTGCGCCCGGCGGGCCCGGACAGGAAGTCCCCGGCCAGAACAAGAACCGCATGGTGCTGTACGTGGTGGTGGCCATAGCCGTCCTGTCCGTGCTGATCATCCCGAACCTGCTGCACAAGACCACCACCAACACCCTCACCTACAACACGTTTCTGAGTGACATCCAGGGCAAGCAGGTCAAGAACGCCACGGTCGACACGACCAGCGGCGTGATCACCGGCACCCTCGCCGACGGACGGGCCTACACCGTCAACGGGCCGAACCCGGTCATCGACTCCGAAGTCAACGCCCTCCACCAGCTGGGGTCCAACTACAAGCTGGTCACCCCGACCTCGAATCCCCTGGTCGGAATCCTGGGCTGGATCCTTCCCTTCGCCCTCATCGGCGCCGTGTTCTTCTATATCAGCCGGAAGGCGCAGGGCCAGATGGGAAGCATCATGTCCATCGGCCGCTCCAAGGCCAAGCTCTACTCGACCGAGCGACCGTCGACGACCTTCGACGATGTGGCGGGCTATGACGGGGTCAAGCTCGAGATCAGCGAGGTCGTGGACTTCCTCAAGACACCCGCCCGCTTCAAGGAGATAGGGGCGCGCATCCCCAAGGGCATCCTGCTGGTCGGACCCCCGGGCACGGGCAAGACCCTGCTGGCCCGGGCCGTCGCCGGGGAGGCGGGGGTTCCCTTCATGTCGGTCAGCGGCTCCGACTTCATGGAGATGTTCGTCGGCGTGGGCGCCAGTCGGGTACGGGATCTGTTCGCCACCGCCCGCAAGCAGGCACCGGCCATCGTGTTCATCGATGAGATCGACTCGATCGGTCGCAAGCGGGGTGCCGGGCTCGGCGGCGGGCACGACGAGCGCGAGCAGACCCTCAATCAGATGCTGTCGGAGATGGACGGGTTTGACCCGACCGAGGGGATCGTGGTGATGGCGGCCACCAACCGGCCCGACATCCTGGACGCCGCCATCCTGAGGCCCGGCCGTTTCGACCGGCAGATCGTGGTGCCCCTTCCCGACCTCGACGAGCGCCTCCCCATCCTCCAGGTCCACTGCAAGGACAAGCGGGTCGACCCGAGTGTCGACCTGGGAACCGTTGCCCGCGGCACTCCGGGCATGAGCGGAGCCGACCTGGCCAACCTGGTCAACGAGGCAGCCCTCCACGCCGTGCGCCGCGGCTCGAAGGTCATCCAGAACGTCGACTTCGAGGCGTCGCGTGACCGGGTCCTGATGGGTCAGCGACGCGAGAGCCTGGTCCTGTCCGGCGCCGAGAAGGAGCGGGTGGCCTTCCACGAGGGCGGGCATGCCGTGCTGGCCTACGTGCTCCCCGAGGCCGATCCGGTCCACAAGGTGACCATCCTTCCGACCGGCATGGCCCTCGGTGTGACCATGCAGCTCCCCATGGAGGAGCGCCACATCCACCCCCGCCAGCACATCGAGGACTCGCTGGCCGTGCGGATGGGCGGTCGGGCCGCCGAGCTCCTGGTCTACGGAGACCTGTCCACCGGGGCCAGCAACGACCTGGTGGGCAACACCGAGCTGGCCCGGAAGATGGTCCGCGAGTGGGGAATGAGCGACAAGATCGGTCCCATGGCCTGGGGATCGCAGGGCCAGGTCTTCCTGGGCGAGGACCTCATGCACACCAGGGACTATTCGGAGCACACCAGTCAGATCATCGATGACGAGGTGGAGATCATCCTCCGTGCCCAGGAGGAGCGGGCCCTCGAGGTGCTGGCCCGCCACCGCGGCGGGCTCGATGCCGTGGCCCGGGCGCTGCTCGACGAGGAGACCATCGACGGCGAGACCGTCGGTCGGCTGGTCGACATGGCCTATGGGCGGCCGGTCCACCAGCACGGCGTGAAGACCGTGCCGCCGATCTTCGTCGCCTCCCAGCACGGCCCGACCGGATCGGACAACGTCGACGGCCCGCCCGGAGACGCCACCAACGGAACCGCGCCGGGGGAAGCCGCTGCGAACGGTGGGTCGGCGACGACCGCCGCTCCGGACAACGTGGGGTCCGAGTCCCGTGAGGCGCCCGCTGACGCCGAGGTCTCGGGAACCGCGCACGCCGCGGCCCAGGAGAGTGCGACCCCGCCGGCCGATGGCGGACAGGAGACGGGTGGGGGCCAGGTCGGCCCGTCGCCCTGGCCGCCCCCTCCTCCCCCAGCTGGGCACTGGCCCCCGGCTCCCTCCCCATTGCCCACCCGGCCGGCACCGGGCCATTGGCCCGCCAAGGCCCCGTGGCCGCCACCGCCACCACCGCCGGCCTCCCGGTAACCCGGCAGCGACGGCCGTCCGGCATCCCGCCACCCGGATGACGGAGCGGCCGTGTCCCTCTGACGGGCCCCGTCGCCACGTCCAGGAGCACACCTAGGCTCTGACCCGATGGACGCCGTCGTCGAGGCCCTGGCCGACCAGCACGCTGAACTGGCGGGTCTCCTGACCAACCTGGCCGAACCCGGTTGGCATGCTGCCACCCGCTGCGCGGGTTGGGATGTGGCCGACGTCGTGCTCCACCTGGCGCAGACCGACGACATGGCCATCGGCAGCGCCACCGGTCGGTTCGCCGAGTTGACCGCGACGCTGGCTGAGGGGTTGCCCGCGGCGGCCTCGATCGACGAGGGCGCGGCCTTCATGGTGGCACGGGAGCGGGGGCTCCCGAGCTCCGAGCTGTTGGCGCGCTGGTCAACAGGCACGGCTCGCCTGCTGGATGCGCTCAACGCCATCGACCTCTCCACCCGGGTCACCTGGGTGGCCGGAGACCTGTCCGCTCGGACGCTGGCCACCACCCGGCTGGCCGAGACATGGATCCATACCGGCGATGTGGCCGGCGCCCTCGACGTCGAGCTGGCACCAACCGACCGGCTGCGACCGATTGCCCGGCTGGCGTGGCGGACGCTTCCCTACGCCTTTGCCTCCGCCGGCCGCTCGATGACAGGCCCGGTGGCGTTCCGCTTGGTGGCCCCGGGCGGTGAGGACTGGGACTTCGTGCCCGAGGAGCCGGTGACCACCACCATCTTCGGTCCGGCATCCGAGCTGTGCGCGGTGGCGGCCCGCCGCCTCGGCCCATCCTCGACGTCCCTGCGCGGGGAGGGGCCGGATGCCGACGAGGTCCTCGCCCTGGTGCGCACCTACGCCTGATCGCGGCCCGGACCCCGGGTCACAGGTCAGCACTCGGTACCGGCGCCGACTCGTCCCGCAGACCGCTCACGAACCGCATCACGAGGGCGCCGGCGCGCCGGCGCTCGGCCTCCGGTCGGGACGAGGCGGCCACCGCCAACCCCGCCTCCGACATGGCCGCCAGCAACATTCGGGCCGTCAGGTCGCCGGAAGGGAGAGCGATGAGCCCGGCCTGGGCGAGGGCCTCGAGGGCGCCGGCCACCAGACCGAGGAAGTACTGCTCTTCGATCTCCTTCCACCGGGCCCAGCCCAATGCCGCGGGGGCCTCTTGGATGGCGATGCGACGGAAGTCGGCCTCGCAGCATTCGGCCAGGAAGAGGTCCACGCCGGTCGCCACGAGCTCGAAGGGATCGTCGATCCCGGACACTCCGGCGGTGACCCGGGCCAGCAGCCGCTCCTCCATCACCACGAAGACCGCCTCGAACAGTTCGGCCTTGTCCGTGAAGTGGTGGTAGACGGCACCCTTGGTGACCCTTGCCGCCTCGGCCACGTTGTCCATGGTGCTCTTGGCGAACCCCTCAGAGGCGAACTGCTCGACGGCCGCCTGCACGATGGCGGCCCGGGTCGTCTCGGCGTACTCCTCCCGGCGGCTCTTGACATTCATCACCCTTGATCTTACAGTCACATACCATGAGTACTTTACCAACCCTTAGTATGTCAGCTCGACGGTCCGTGGCGACCGAGTTCGGGGATGTCTCCTACCTCGAGGCCGGGGACGGCCCCGCCGCGGTGTTCATTCACGGAGTCTTTCTCAACGCAAACCTCTGGCATCGCCAGCTCGAAGGCCTCGCGGATCTGCGACGGTGCCTGGCTGTGGACCTTCTGGCCCACGGGGGAACCGTGTACTCCGGGGCGGAGGACCTCACCATGAGCCTCCAGGCCGACATGATCGTGGCCTTCCTGGACGCCCTCGACCTCGACGCGGTGGACCTCGTCGGCAATGACAGCGGTGGGGCCGTGGCCCAGCTGGTGGCGACGACGATCCCCGGTCGGATCCGAACCCTGACCTTGACCAACTGCGACACTCACGACAACTGGCCGCCGGCCGCCTTCGCCCCGATCGTCGACCTGGCCCGCCAGGGTGAGCTGGTGGCCGCCCTCCGAGCCCTGGCCGCCGACCCGGACAGCGCACGGGCTTCGCTGTCCTCGGGTTTCGAGCACCCCGAGGACCTCTCGGACGAGGTGATGGCTGGATTCTTCGACCCGATCGGCAGCTCGGACGCCCGGGCCGCGGCCATTCAGAGCTACGTCGCCGGCATGGACAACGGCGTGACGGTGGCCATCCGGGACGACCTGGCCGAGTTCCGGTCTCCGACCCTGATCGTCTGGGGAACGGACGACGAATTCTTCGATGCGTCGTGGGCCGAATGGCTGGCGACGACCATTCCGGGCACCGTGCGTCGCGTCGAGCTGGACGGGGCGAAGCTCTTCTTCCCCATGGAACGGCCGGCGGCTTTCAACCAGGAGCTCCGGGGCCTCTGGACCAGCCCCGAGGTCGGCGCCGCCCAATCCAGCCGGGACCCCGCCTAGACCAACTGGGAGGGCGACACCACCGGAGAGGGCCGGACTCGTAGGCTCACCGCTCGTGACGCCACCGAGGGCGCTTCCATCGAGGATCCATGCATTCCGGTCGCCCACGCCCTGGGCGGCGCTGTTCCTCCTCGCGAGCGGCGCGGTGTGGGCCGGTTGTTCGACACCGTCGCACAGCAGCGTCCAATCGCCGACCACCACAGTGCCCGCGCCCACCACAACGATCCCCCCGACGACCACAACCACCACCGAGCAGCCGGGGTGGACGCCGGTGTCGACGGTCAATGGCGCCATCGCCGTGGACACCCAGTCGGTCACCGAAGAGACCGGCCACGTCGTCACCGTCTTCCGGTTCCGGACCGGGCAGACCCGATTCGGGCTCCACGTGGGCAGCTCGGACCCGCCGACCGGGGCGGCGACGGTGTTTCGTGACAATGGATCCAGCATCGGGCCCGATGAGGCTCCCACCCTGGTTGCCGCCTTCAATGGGGGCTTCAAGGCCAATTCGGGTGCCGGAGGCTTCGAACTGAACGGCCAGGTGCTGATCCCCCTGGTGGCGGGGACAGCCAGTCTGGTCATCGACACCAGCGGTGTGGCCCGGGTCGGAGTCTGGGGCCGTGATCTGCCGGCCCCGGGCGAGCAGGTCTCCAGCGTCCGCCAGAATCTCGCCGCTCTGGTCATCGCCGGCCAGCCTGCCGCTCAGATCGCCGACATCGGCGCGTGGGGATCCACGCTGGGAGGCGGAGCCGCGGTGGCGCGCAGCTCGTTGGGAGAGGACACGGCCGGCAACCTGGTCTACGCGGCCAGCATGCAGGCTGTTCCGGGCGACTTGGCCGGCGCGCTCATCGGCGCGGGCGTGGTCCGGGGGATGCAGCTCGACATCAACCCACAGTGGGTGCAACTGGCAACGGCACCGACTCCCGGTGCGCCGTTGGTCGCCGGCATCCCCGGTCAGAATCGCCCCGGCAACCAGTACCAGGTGGGGTGGACCCGCGATTTCGTCACCGTGCTGTCGGCTCACTAGCGGGGGCGACCGTCTCCTGGCCCGACGGATCGGGCCGATCCGGATACTTCGCTTGGGCCCTCCTGCTCGGGCCGGGGCGTCGACCTCTGCCACTCGGGATCGCGCCCCAGACGAGCGAGGAGCACCGATTGCGCGTCCCCATGGGCCGGAGCCTTGCGGGGAGGGCCGTACATCCCTGACGCGACCAGTGCTGCCGGATCAGTTGGCAGTTGACCGAGGAACAGGACGCAGAGTTCCGGTTCCAGTCGGTCCTCCGCGCCAACGGCGCGGGCGAGGTCCCACGTGTGCACGAGCACATCCAGACTCAACAGCTGGAGCAGAGGGGCGGCGTCGATCCGTGTGGGGGCGTTGTTACCGATGGCGGGGACCTCGACCGACCCGGACAAGAGCCCCGGTCGCGTCAACAACGAATGCAGTGCGTCCATCGTGACGACCCAGCGCCTCTGGGGATCGTCCTTCGGACGCCGGGGTTTGGCGCCCAATGGTCGCAGCAGCAGCACGTCGTGGAAACCGATCACGTGTTCGAGCACGTCCCTGGCGTCCCAGTCGGTGCAGGGAGAAGGGGCATGCCAGTCTCCGTTCGCAGCCATGACCACGTCGCCGAACCGCCGGCAGATGAGGAGGTGCCGGTCAGCAATTTGATCGCCAGGCTCACCCGCCGTCATGAGATCTCATCCGACCATTCTCAAAGCCGGCCGGGGCCACCCCGGCCCGCAACCCCGGGTCGAGCACGGTCACGGATCGCCGGGATGGTAGGTGCCGGGCACCGGGTTTCCCGTCGTGATGGCCAGTCGGTTCCAGGCGTTGATCTCGACAATGAGATACAGGAGCCTGGTGAGCTCGTCGGGGGTGAAGGCCGAGGAGACCTCCTCGATCAGAGCGTGGGGGATCTCCGCTTGGGCGACGAGGGTGACCGCCTCGGTGAGACCAAGGGCTGCGCGTTCGCGCCGCGAGAAGAAGGGCCCCTCCCGCCAGGCGCTCAAGGCGTAGAGGCGCTGCTCGGTCTCACCCTGTCTTCGGGCATCTTTCGAGTGCATGTCGATGCAGTAGGCGCAGCCGTTGATCTGGGACGCCCGCATCTTGACGAGCTCGATCAGGCTCTTTTCCAGACCACTCTGCTGTATGTAGGCCTCAACCTGTTGCACGGCACGCATTGCTGCTGGCGCTGCTTTGTA
>DASZJN010000077.1:0-8406 GCA_035948045.1 Acidimicrobiales bacterium
CGTCCCCATCTTCGCCCAGATCAACCACAACGGCGGCCAGGCATCGAGCATGTACTCGCGGCTGCCGGTATGGGCGCCGAGCCCCGTTCCCGATCCCCTCTTCCGCGAGGTGCCCAAGGCCGTGGAGCCCCGGGAGATCGATGAGATCGTGGCCGGGTATGCCACCGTGGCCGGACACTGCGTGGACGGTGGGTTCGACGGGATCGAGCTGCAGTGCTCCCACTCCTCCATCGTGCGGGGATTCCTCTCACCGGCCACCAACCGGCGGAACGATCGCTATGGCGGGACGCTGGCCAATCGCGCCCGGCTGCTGCTCGAGATCGTCGAGGCCGTGCGGGACACGATCGGAGCTGAGCGCGCCCTGGGAGTGCGGCTCTGTGGCGACGAGCTGATCGAGGGGGGCACCGGCATCGAGGATGCGGTCGAGGTGGCCCGTCGGGTGGAGTCGACCGGTCTGGTGGACTACATCAACACGTCCATCGGCGTGGCCACCGCCACCCTCTACATGATCGAAGCCAGCATGCAGGTCCCGCCGGGATACGCCATGTTCATCCCGAGCGCCATCCGCGACGCGGTGGATGTTCCCGTGGTCGGGGTGGGCCGGTTCAAGGACCCGGTGCAGGCCGAGCGGGCTCTTCACGACGGGCTCTGCGACCTGGTCGGGGTGGTGCGCGGGCAGATCGCCGATCCTGACTTCGCCGCCAAGGCCCGGTCGGGCCACGCCACGGACATCCGGACCTGCCTGTCCTGCAATCAGGAGTGCGTCGGTCGCATGGGGCTCAACCGCTGGCTCGGCTGCATCGAGAACGCCCGCACCGGTCGCGAGTCCATCGCCCTCCCCCTTCCCACCCGCCGTCGCAACGTGGTGGTGGTCGGCGGGGGGCCCGGTGGGCTCCAGGCCGCAGTGACGGCAGCCGAGCGCGGCCACCGGGTGACCCTGTTCGAGCGCCGCGACCGACTGGGAGGACAGGTGCAGGTGGCCGCTTCGGTCCCCAGCCGCGCCGAGTTCCTCGACATCGCCCGCAACCTGATCGTGGCCGCCCGGCGCGAGGGCGTTGACCTGCGGACCGGGAGCGAGGCCGATGCCGCCGCAGTGCAGGCGGAGCACCCCGACGCGGTGATCGTGGCCACCGGGGCCCGGCCCTCCCGTCCCTGGTGGGCGGGGGACCATCCCCGGGTGGTCGACGTCCGTGACGTCCTCGAGGGGCGGGTCCACCCCGAGGGGCGGGTGGTCGTGGTCGACGAGCTCGGGTTCCATCAGGCCACTTCGACGGCGGAGCTCCTGTCCGACCGCGGCTGCCAGGTCGAGATCGTCACCAACGGAATGGTCGTCGCACAAGACCTGGGCATCACCCTCGACATGGAGACGTGGAACGTGAAGGCCCACGCCAAGTCGATCCGCCAGAGCGTGGACCTGGTTCCCATGGGGGTGCGGTCCGACGGGCTCGACCACGGACACGGCGACCAGGACGGCGACCTGGAGCAGGGCGGGCTGGTCCTCACGCTCCAGCACCATCCCACCGGCACCGACCACGAACGGGCGTGCGACTGGGTGGTCTGCTCCGTGCACCAGCTACCCGACGACGGACTGTGGCAGGCCCTCAAGCACGAGTCGTTCCCGGTGTACCGGGTCGGGGACTGCCTGGCGCCGCGACGGGCCCATGCCGCGGTGATCGAGGGCCATCGGGTGGCGGTGTCGCTGTGACGGGGCTTCGGCTCGGCCCAGCCGGACCGGCGGTCGCCGTCGTGGTGGCCCGCGATGGGCGACTGCCGGTCGGATCCGACCACGCGGTTGCCGAGGCCGAGGGGCGGGCCATCGTGGTCGGTTCAGGAGCAGAGGCCGGAGCGGGTCGCCTGGTGGGTGCCGGGCAGGTGTGGTGGTCCGACACGGGGCCCGGGCTCCGACCCGGTGCCCTGGCCGCCTGGTTGGCCCCGACGGTCGAGTCGATTCCCTTGGTGCTGCTGCCGGCATCACCCGACGGGCGGGACCTGGCCCCACGACTGGCGGCCGCATTGGGACGACCGCTGGTGGCCGGAGCGGTTCGGGCGACGTGTCGCACCGGTGGCCCCGGCACGGCACTCCCGTCCGGGGAGCCGCCGAGGGCCGAGCCCTATGTCGACACGCTGGTCTCACGACTCGACGACCGGGTGCTGGTCCCGGTGGGTGTCGAGGGGCCGGCGGTGGTCACCCTCGTGCCTGAGGACCGCGTGCAGACTGCAGCCCGGACCACACCCGCGGTCAGACCGCTACCGCTCCGGGAGGGGAGCGAACCGGCGGGAGGCGTCCGTCCCGGCCCCGAGGCCGAGATGATCGCCCTCCTCAAGCCGGACCTCCACACCATGGACCTGTCCGATGCCGCCCGGGTGGTTTCCGGAGGGGGCGGGCTGGCGGCGGGCCTGCACGACCGCCGCGCCACCGAGGTGTTCGAGCTCCTGGGGCAGGTGGCCGCCGCCCTGGGTGGATCGGCGGGGGCCACCAGGGTGGTCACCGATGCCGGCTGGACCGGGTACGAACGCCAGATCGGGACGACCGGCGTCACCATCGACCCGGATCTGTACATCGCCTTCGGGGTGTCCGGGGCCGCCCAGCATCTCGGTGGACTGGGTGCCCCGCGGCACATCGTCAGCGTGAACACCGACGCTTCGTGCCCCATGACCGCCATGGCCGACCTCGGCCTGGTGACCGATGCCCGGGCACTGCTGGTCGAGTTGGCCCACCGGCTCGGTGTCGTTGTCCCGACCGAGCTGGCGCCGTCGGAGCAGGAGGGGGCACGGCGTGTCTGAGCGGCACGCAGCACCCGGGTCGGACGGGGCGACTGGATCCCATGGGGGCGAGTCCCTCTCCTTCGATGCCGTGGTGGTGGGGGCGGGGCCGGCCGGGTCGGCGGCGGCCCTGGCGTTGGCCCGGGCCGGCCGCTCGGTGGTCCTGGTCGAGCGCGGCCCGTTCCCCGGATCCAAGAACGTCTACGGCGGCGTGGTGTACGGCCGGGTGCTGGACGGGATCATCCCCGACTGGTGGGAGCAGGTGCCGGTCGAGCGGTGGGTGGTCCGCCGGTCGACCATGACGATGACCGAGTCCCAGTCGCTGTCGGTCGACTACCGCTCGCAGGCGTGGGGCGCTCCACCGTTCAACGGGATGACCACGCTGCGGTCGCAGTTCGACTCGTGGCTGGCGGCCCAGGCCACCCGGTCCGGGGCCCGCCTGCTCACGTCCACCGTCGCCACCGGCCTGCTGCGCGACGACCGCGGACGCGTCGTCGGCGTGCGCACCGACCGCGACGGTGCCGCGCTGTCGGCCAAAGTGGTCATCGCCTGTGACGGCGTGAATTCCTTCCTGGCCAAGGAGGCCGGGATGCTGCCCCGGGCCGAGGCGTCCCATCACACCCTCGGCGTGAAGGAGGTGCTCGAGCTCCCGCCGGGCGCCATCGAGGAGCGCTTCGGCGTCCGGTCCCATGAAGGCGTCGACATCGAGATGCTCGGGTGCACCCGGGGGATCCCCGGCGGGGGCTTCCTGTACACCAACGCCGAGACCGTGAGCGTCGGAGTGGTGGTGTCCCTCCCCCACCTGGCCGAGGCCAAGGTGCGCCCCGAAGAGCTGGTCGCCGGGCTCAAGGATCACCCTTCCATCGCCCCGCTTCTGCGGGGGTCCACGCTGCGCGAGTACTCGGCCCACCTCATCCCCGAAGGCGGGTACGACACCATGCCTCCCCTGGCCGCCGACGGGATGCTGGTGGCGGGCGACGCCGCCGCCATGACGCTGGCCGCCGGCCTGTGGCTGGAAGGGGTCAACTTCGCCATCGCCTCCGGGTTCGCCGCCGGCCAGGCTGTGGACCGGGCCATTGCCGGCGGCGACTGCTCGGCACGAGGGCTGGCCTCGTATCGCGCCGACCTCGAACGGCAGTTCGTGCTGGCTGATCACAAGCGCCTGCGCAAGGCCCCGGCCCTGATCCTGTCCGACCGGGTGCAACAGCGCTATCCGGGTCTCATCTGTGACCTGGCCGAAGGGATGTTCACGGTGACCAACCCCACGCCCAAGCCGGGCGGCCTCCGGATCACCCGGTCGGCGGCCACCAAACACGGCGTGAAACTCCGTGAGCTGGCGGTCGACGCTCTGCGCGGCATGAGGATCTTCGGATGAGCGATTCCCTTCCGGACGGGACCGGACGTGACGGAGCCCCCGGGCGGTGGCGGGGCATCGCCTTCGAGGACCGGATGGCATCCGTGGACTTCCGGGTCGGAGCACGCGCCCACATCACCGTGGACTCCGACGTCTGCCGGTCGTGCACCACCCGCGAGTGCGTGACCGCCTGTCCCGCCAACCTGTTCGCCCCCACCTCCGACGGCGGCATCCTCTTCAACTACGAGGAGTGCTTCGAGTGCGGGACCTGCTACATGGTCTGCAACCATGAGGGCGCCATCAACTGGACCTATCCCGACGGCGGCCAGGGCGTCGTCTTCCACCACGGATGAGCACGAGCCCGATCGCCGACGCCCGGCCCCTGGTCGTGGCCTGTCTGAGGATCACCGACCTCCGGCCGGTCGTCGATCCCTTGACCGGCGCCGTCTCCCGAGACGTCTGGGGCATCGGCCTGTCCGCGGCCGACGCCGCCGCCCTCGAGCATGCCCTGCGCGCGGCCGAGGCATGGTCGGGCCGGGTCCTGGCCGTAGCCGTGGGACCAGCCGCCATCGAGCCGGTGCTGCGAGACGTCATGGCGCTGGGGGCATCGGTGCTGCGGGTCCCGAACGACGCCGCCGGCACCGACCACGGGTACGCGGTCGAGTTGGGAGGCGGTGAGCAGGCCCTGGCCCGGACCATTGCCGCCTCCCTGGCCCGGTTCGGGACGCCGACCCTCGTGTTGTGCGGCGACCGTTCGGTCGACCGTGGCACCGGTGCCCTTCCCGCCTTTCTGGCCCACGAGCTCGGGGCCGCCCAGGCGCTGGGATTGGTGGGCCTGGAGCTCGACCCGTCGTCGGGTGGCCGCCATCCCCCCGATCAACTCCCGGCTGCGCTCCTCGGCCAGCGCCGTCTCGACGGCGGTTGGCGCGAGCAGCTCCGAGTGCCCCTCCCGGCGGTCTGCTCGGTGGAGGGGGCAGGCACCCGGTTGCGACGGGCGACCCTGGAGGACGCTCTCGCGGCCGGGGCGGCACCCGTCCCCGTCGAGCCGCCGACACCATCCGTCGATCAACCGACACCCCTGGTGGGCCCGGGATCGGAGGACGGACCCGGGTCGACGCACGTCGGCGCCCTTCGCCCGTTCGAGCCCCGGACCCGGGTCCTGCCCCCGCCCGACAGCGAGGACCCTCGGATCCGGCTGCTGGCCCTGACCGGCGCGCTGGTGGCCCACGATCCACCGACCCTCATCGGGCCCCTCGGAGCCGTGGAGTCCGCCGACGAGCTGCTCCGGTTCCTGGTCCACCACGGCTACCTGGACCAGCCGGCTGTCCCGGACCCCCGCGGACCCGAGGCGCGCCGGTGAAGCGGCTCGCCACCTCGAGCTGGCCCGAAGTGGCACGGCAGGGGGATGCCGGGGACATCCTCGTGGTCCCGCTGGGCTCCACCGAGCAGCACGGGCCCCATCTGCCCGTCACCACCGACACCGACATCGCCGTGGCCGTGGCCGAGGGCGCAGCCCGTCGTCTCGGGTACCTGGTGGTGGCCCCGCCGGTGGCCTACGCATCCAGTGGCGAGCACCAGGGGTTCGCCGGAACCCTCTCCATCGGGCAGGAGGTCACCGAGCTGCTGCTGGTCGAACTGGGCCGATCGGCCAGCGGTGCCTTCACCCACCTGATCGTGGTCTCCGCCCATGGGGGCAACTCGGTGCCGTTGGACAGGGCCATGACCCGGCTCCGCCGAGAGGGAAGATCGGTGGTGGCGTGGTCCCCGACCTGGAGGGGGGACCTGCACGCCGGCCGCACCGAGACGTCGCTGATGCTGGCCATCGCCCCGGACCGGGTGGGAATCGGGCAGGCCGAGGCGGGCGACCTGCGGCCGTTGGCCACGCTGCTCCCGCTCCTGCAGCGCCACGGCGTGCGGTCGGTGAGTGCCAACGGCGTGCTCGGCGATCCGGCCGGAGCCGACGCCGACGAGGGACGGGGCCTGCTGGCCGCGGCCGTCGACGACCTGGTCCGCACGGCAGAACGACTCCGACGTATCCCAACCATGGAGGTGAGGCAATGAGCCGGGTAGCAGTGGTGACCGGGGCGGCCCGCGGTATCGGTGCGGCCACCGTTCGGGGACTGGCCGCGGCCGGGTGGGCGGTGGTGGCGGTGGACCGGGCCTCCGACGACCCCCGGCTCCCCTATCCCATGGGAACCGAGGCCGAGCTGCGGGCAGTGGTGGCCTCGTCGTTGGCCATGTCACCGGACGCGGGAGCTCCGCACCGCGACCCCGCCCGCGTCGTGGCCCACGTCGCCGACACCACCGATGCCGACGCGCTCGGCGCCGCCGTCTCGTTGGCCGAGGAGCAATTCGGTGGACTGGACGCCATGGTGGCGGTGGCCGGGGTGATCGCCGGAGGGGTCCCACTGTGGGAGATGCCCGGTGACGAGCTGGGCGCAGTCCTCGGTGTGGATCTGGGCGGGCCGATCACGGCTGCCCGGGTGGGCATCCCCGCGCTGCTGCGACGGCCGGCCCCCCGCAACGGGCGGTTCCTCGCCGTCGCCTCGGCGGCAGCCAGCCGGGGCCTTCCCAAGCTGGCCGCCTACGGCGCGGCCAAGGCCGGCGTCGCCGGGCTGGTACGCGGCCTGGCGGTCGAACTGGCCGACACGGGCATCACGGCCAACGCCGTCAGCCCCGGTTCGACGGCCACCGCCATCCTCGACGAGAGCGCCAGGCTCTACGGGCTCGACGACACCCGGTCGTTCGCCGACCAACAGCCCATCAAGCGGCTGCTCACCCCGGAGGAGGTGGCGGCGGCCCTGGTGTGGCTGGCCGCGCCGGCCAGTGGGGCGCTGACCGGTGCGGTGATCCCGGTGGACGGCGGCCTCTCCCTTTGACCCCTCTGCCCGAGGGGTTCGGGATCGAGCTCGACCGGTCGGTCCGGACCTTCCGCGGTGGGACGGTGCTCACCGGAGGACACCCGGGCCGGCTCATCACGTTGACCCGGGATGGGAGGGAGGCGTTGACCCGGTGGCTCGGGGGCGGCGCGGCCTCCCCGGCGGCCCGCCAGCTGGGCCGCCGGTTGGTCGACGCCGGTATGGCCCATCCCCGGCCGCCGACCACCAGTGGCGGTTCGGAGACCGATCCCAGCGTGACGGTGGTGGTGCCGGTGCGGGACCGGAGCGCGGCGCTTGAGCGCTGCCTGGCGTCACTGGGTGGGGAGGCACCGGTGGTGGTGGTGGACGACGCCTCGCACGATCCGACCTCGGTGGCCCAGGTGTGCGACCGACACGGCGCCCGGATGATCGCCCGCAGCGCCAACGGGGGGCCGGGGGCGGCCCGCAACGACGCCCTGTCCGTGATCGACACGGACCTGGTGGCGTTCGTGGACCGCGACTGCGCCGTCACCACCGGGTGGCTTGGGACACTCACGTGGATGTTCGAGGATCCCCTATTGGGGGCGGTGGCGCCCCGGGTCCGGCCCGATGGGACCGGCCGACCCCTCGGGACCTCGGCGCTGACCCGGTTCTCCGAGGCCCGCTCGTCACTGGACATGGGACCGGACCCGAGCGAGGTGGGACCGGACCGATCGGTCCGCTACGTCCCCGCTGCCGCCCTGGTGGTGCGGCGGGCCGCCTTGGACGACGGGTTCGGATTCGACGCCGACCTCCGGGTGGGCGAAGACGTCGACCTGGTGTGGCGACTGCTCGACGCGGGATGGCGGGTCCGGTACGAGCCCTCGGCCACGGTCTTCCACGGTGAGCCCTCGTCGTGGAGCGCGCTGTTCACCCGCCGCTACCGCTACGGGACGTCGGCGGGACCGTTGGCCCGACGCCACCGGGGGCGGCTGGCTCCAGTGGATCTCCGCCCGTGGCCGACGGCCACGGTGACGGCGGGCCTGGCCGGCCGGCCCCGGATCGCCCTGGCGCTCCTGTTGGTGTCGGCCGCCCAGCTGGCACGGCGCACCCGCCACCATGGGGTCCCGGTCACGCTGGCGCTGCGGTGGAGCACGGAGGGTGCGGGATGGACCCTGGTCGGTATGGGTCACGCCGCCACCGTGCTGGCCGGACCAGCTCTACTGGTGGGAGCGCTGCGGAGCAGGCGGGCCGCGGCGGTGGTCGCACTCCTGTTGCTCGCCCCTCCGACCGTCGAGTGGCGCCGACGACGTCCTGGGCTCGATCCGATCCGATGGTCGGTGGCGTCGATCTTCGACGACGTCGCCTACGGGGCCGGGGTGTGGGTCGGGTGCCTACGAGCCCGCTCGTTGGCGCCGCTGATCCCGTCGCCCTTCAATGGGTGGATGGAAC
>DASZJN010000078.1:0-3629 GCA_035948045.1 Acidimicrobiales bacterium
CTGCTCCATGCGACGACGAACCCTGGCGATCCGCCTCTGGCGCGACGCCTGGGCCCGATCTGAGAGCTCGGTCACCACCGGGCTAGGGGGCCACGGGGGCTGTCGCCTGGGCCGGGGCCGTCGACACCCTCGGAGGAGAGCCGGCGTCGGGACCCCCGGAGCTCACCCGTCCGGGAGCGGAAGCCTCCGCCGCCTCCCGGGCGTGATAGCTCGAACGGGTCAGCGGGGACGCCTGCACGTGGGCGAACCCCATGGCCATCCCCGCCCTCTGGATGGCCCCGAACTCCCCCGGAGTCCACCACCGCGCCACCGGGAGGTGACGGCTGCTCGGGCGCAGGTACTGGCCCACGGTCACGATGTCCACCCCCACGGCCCGGAGATCGGACAGCGTGGCCAGCACCTCGTCCTCGTGCTCACCCATCCCGAGGATGATCCCCGACTTGGTGGTGAGGCCTGCGCCCTTGGCGCGGGCCAGTACCCCGAGGCTCCTGGCATAGCCCGCCGAAGGCCTCACCGCCCGTTGCAACCTCGCCACCGTCTCGATGTTGTGATTGAGGACATCGGGCCGCGCCCCGAAGATGATGTCCAGCGACCCCTGATCGCCCTTGCAATCCGAGATCAGCACTTCGACGGTGGTCCGGGGCGTACGGTCCCGGACGGCGGCGATGGTGGCCGCGAAACCTCCCGCTCCCCCGTCGGCCAGGTCGTCCCGGGCGACGCAGGTGATCACCGCATGGGCCAGCCCCATTCGACCGACGGCCTGGGCCACCCGCTCCGGCTCTCCCACATCGAGCGGGAGAGGGTGGCGGGTGTCCACCTGGCAGAACCCGCAGGCGCGAGTGCAGCGGGATCCGTTGATCATGAATGTGGCCGTTCCGTCGGACCAGCACTCATAGATGTTCGGGCAGCCGGCCTCTTCGCACACGGTGGCCAGGTCGAGGTCTCGAAGATCATGCCGGAGACCCAGGAAGTCGCCTCCCATGTGGGCCTTGGCCCGCAACCACGGTGGCTTCCGTTCACCAAGGGAGAGGCCGGCACCCGGGTCGACCCCGGACCGCCGGAGACGCCGGTCGAGCGCCCGTTCTACCGGTGGGCGACGGCAGAGAACAACCGGTATTGCCTCCATACCGCCTTCGCCCCCGACCGCCCCGCCTTGGGCCCGGCCGGAAGGATCGGCCGTGACACCCGGCACCGTGACCAGGTCGGCCCGCGCCCCATCGGTGACCCGCTGGATGTTCTCCACCGGGCCCCACGCCTCCTGGGCGGAGGCGATGATGGCGTCCGCCGCCGCGGCCATGGTCACGTGGTGTCCCTCGGCCTCCAACGACGTCACCGGCTTGTCGGCGATCCCACAGGGCACAATGTGATCGAACATCGAGAGGTCGGGATGGACATTCAGGGCCAGCCCGTGGGTCGTGCGCCCCCTCGACGTCCGCACGCCGATGGCGCAGATCTTGCGCGGCCCGGGTAACCCGGGCTCGTCTTCGTCAAGTCCGGCCCAGACCCCCGGGTAGCCGGGGAGTCGGCCCACGCCGGACCGCGGCATCCCGAGCGCGACCAGGGCGTCGATGACCACCTGTTCGACCCGGTGCACGTGCTCGGGGCCCCGGTGGGGCCCAGAGCCCACAGAGATCAGGGGGTAACAGACCAGCTGCCCGGGACCGTGATACGTGACATCGCCCCCCCGGTCGACCTCGATCACTTCAGCGCCGACCGACGCCGGTTCGACCAGCACATGGTGGGGGTCGCCGTTCGTCCCCAGGGTGTAGACGTGCGGGTGCTCGAGCAGCAGCAGATAGTCGTGATCCGAGCGGCTGCTCATGGCGCGCTGCACCGTCCACGCCTCACGGTAGGGCACGCGGCCCAACCACCGGACTCTCATCGGCGATCCATCAGGAGGTCAGGGGGCGACAAGGTGGTCGTTCTACAGCTCGCCGGCCCAGTCCCGCTCATTCAGGATCTGCGCCAATCGGGCCAGGTACCTCGCCACGTAGGCGCCGTCGACGGCCCGGTGATCGAAGGTCATGGCCACCAGTCCTACCGAGTGGATGGCAATCGACTCGGTGCCGTCGGGGAGCTCCACCACCACCGGCTTTCGGGCCACACCGTCGGTGGACAGAATCGCCACCTGGGGTTGGTTGATGATGGCCCCGGTGATCATGGTGCCGAACGGCCCGGCGTTGGTGATCGAGAAGGTGCCACCGCTGATGTCATCGAGGCTCAGCCGCTTGTTCCGGGCCCGGTCGGCCACATCTCGGATCCTGCGGGCCATACCCCTCAGGTTGAGTTCCTCGGCATTGTGGACGACCGGGACGATCAGCCCCTCATTGTCCAGATCGACGGCGATACCCAGGTTTACGTCGTGGTGGACGATCAGCGCGTCATCGCCGATCGAAGCGTTGAGGTTGGGGTACTCCTCGAGGGCATCGACGCTGGCCCGTGCTGCGAACGGGAGGTAGCTGAGGTTGAATCCCTCCTCCGCCCGGAAGCGCGCCCCATGGGCCCGCCGCACCTGCTCGACCCGCTCGTAGTCGATCTCCTTGACCATCAGCGTGTGGGCCGACGTGGCCTTGGAACGGACCATGTGCTCGGCCGTCCGGCGCCGGATGTTGGTGAAGGGGATCACCTCGTCACGGGGCTCCGTCGGAGACCCGGCACGGCCCTCCTCCCCGCGCCCCTCCGCAGCCCGCGCCACCACGGGAGCGGCGGCACCCGCGGGTGCACGTGCGGCCGCCAGATCAGGAGGCCCGGGCGAAGGGCTGTCAGGGATGCTCGGAACCGCAGCCGGTCCGATCGAGGCTCCCGACCCGCCGGCCGCGATGACCGCTTCCACGTCACCTCGGGTGATCCGCCCCCCGAGCCCGGACCCGGAGACGGTCGAGGGGTCGATACGGTGCTCGTTCAACAGCTTGCGTACGACCGGCGACAGGACCAGTCCGTCCACCGCACCATTCAGCGGGGTGGATCCGGGAGTCCAATCGGCACGCGCCGGCGACAGGTCAGGCCCCCGGGTCGGGGCCGTGGGTTCGGGCACAGGCACGGCGGCCTTGACAGGCTGGGCGTTGTGGGCCGGCGCGACGGGAGCGACGGGCCCGGCAGGCTGGCCCGGATCTGGCACCCCCGCGGTGGCCGGCACCGCCTCCACCGGTTCGGCGGAAGCGGGAGCGTTCCCGTCCGGCGAGGCCCCGTCGCTGATGACCGCCAGCCTCACCCCCACATCGACGGTGTCGCCCTCCTCCACCAGGATGGCGGTGACCACCCCTTCGACCGGCGAGGGCACCTCTGAGTCGACCTTGTCGGTTGACACCTCGAAGAGCGGCTCATCCCGGGCCACCTGATCGCCGACGGACTTGAACCACTTGGTGATGGTCCCCTCGGTCACGGTCTCGCCGAGCTGGGGCATCGTCACATCAGGCAAGGTGCAGACCCCTTCCGGTCAGGGCCAGCACCGTCTCACCGAACGCCTCCGACAGGGAGGGGTGCGGCTGGATGAACTGGGCCACCTCATCTGCGGTCGCCTCCCAGTTGACAGCCAAGTACCCGGCCCCGAGTTGCTCGGTCACCCAAGGGCCGACCATGTGCACGCCCAGGATCCTCCCGGTGGTGCCGTCGGGCAGGCGTTCGGCCAC
>DASZJN010000079.1:0-3528 GCA_035948045.1 Acidimicrobiales bacterium
GTGGACCACCGACCGACCGGCCGAGGTCGGCCGTCCCCGGATCCTGGTCAGTCGTCCCATCCGGGTGGATTGGACGATTCGCGACCCGGGGTGACAGACACAGGGAACGGAGGGATCAGACCCCGCTGACGGCGTGGATCCGGCCGCCGGCGATGGCCCGGCCCAGGGCGTCGAAGTCGCGTTCGTTCTGGTCGGCGTAGGTCGACGCGAAGCGGCCCATGGCCTGATCGAACCGGTCACTACGGCCGAGGTAGGAGCCCATGGCGATCGCATCCCCCGACCGGGCGTGGGCACGGGCCAGGGTCCAGCCGCACATCTGGGCGTAGATGCCGAACACTTCGGGCGTCGCCTGCTCGACGTCGAAGGATGCCTTCCAGTCCCAGAGTTGGCGCACGTAGAAGTCGCGAGCGACGCCGTCCTCCCCGAGGAACCGGTCCCAGCCGAGGAAGATGTCGCTGGCGCCCTGCATGAGGCGCTGGCCCTCGACCACCCGCTGCCCGTGATGGGAGAACTCACTCGGGCCCAGGAAGGGTTCGCCCACCGCCGCCTCCGCCTCCTTCACCTGGAGGAAGAGAGGGTCCGCCAGGTCCCGCCCTACGAACAGGGCGACCCAACACCGGGTTCCGACGCTGCCGACGCCGACCACCTTGCGGGCCAGGTCGACGAACTCGTACTTGTCGAGCAGCCGCTGGCGGTCAACGGACAGGGTGTGGCGGTACTGCGACATGGCGTCGTAGAGGCTGCCGAGGGTCTGCTTCGAGTAGACATCCGTGAACACGTCATCGGCCGGCACCATGAGCGGCGGGTTGTGGACGAACCGCAGCTCGCCGTCGACTTCCGAGGTCAGCTTGCCCAGGGCGGCCAGATGATCCTTCGACTGCGCCTTGGCAACGCGTCGCTGAAAGGTCTCGGCGACCTTGTGGCCGGCCTGCGCCCCCCACCGGGCGGCGGTGGTGGCGGTGTCCAACCGGGAGTACCAGATGTCGAGGTCGCGCATGGTGGCGAACTCCCGCATGGCCGTGCGGTAGGAGCACGCACCCTGCGCCACGATGGACGAGCGCAACTCCTGGTCGAAGTGGCGGCTGCGGGAGGCGATCTCCAGACTGGCGGCCAGCCGCTTCACATCCCATTCGAACGGCCCCGGGACGGTCTCGTCGAAGTCGTTGACGTCGAAGATCAGGTCGCGTTCGGGCGAGGCGAAGCCACCGAAATTGGAGAGATGGGCGTCCCCGCACAACTGCACCTCGAGGCCGGTCTGCTCCACGTGGGCCAGATCGGCGGCCATCACGGCCGCCGCTCCTCGAAAGAAGGCGAAGGCCGATGCGGCCATCCTCCCGTAGCGGATGGGCACCAGTTCCGGGACCCGGGTGGTGGCCTGGAGGGCCAGGATCTCCAGGGGATCCGTACGGGCGGCCGGCGGCTGCCACTCCCCGTGCCCGGCGCGGGGCACCGTGCGCCGGATCTGACGCCCGAAGGACGATCGCTCTGCTGGCCTCCCCCGTCTCACGGCGCCATCATCGCACCGACTCGGTCAGGCCCTGTTGGCCGCCGCCTTCCGCCGCCGGCGCACCAGGATGAACAGACGATCGGCGCCGGCGCCGAGGAGGGCGGCGATGAGCAGCACCCAGATGAGGCTGAGCTGGGTGTTGAAGAACACGAACCCGACCTTGACCGTCTGGCTGTTGTCGAGCACGAACGCGATGAGGAGGATCACCGCCAACCCGGCCACGACGATCCGGACGATCTCGCGGCTCTCGCGCTTGCGGCCGGGGCTCCGGCCTGAGCCTCGGCTCGACATGCCCTCGGGGTTGGCCATGGGTCGCTCCTTCGGTCGGCGGACGCCCGGCGTCCGCGGGAACGACAGTACCCGGCAGGCCACAAGGGGGCAGGGATCGGGGCCCGCCCACGGCAGGGTCGGTCAGCGCCGGCGCTCGAATGGAGGGCGTCAGGGGAAGACTCGAATGGAGGGCGTCAGGGGAAGAGCAGTGTCGCCTGGTGGGCGAAGTCCAGGATGGGCCCGGGGATGATCCCGAAGACCACCGTGAACCCCACCGACAAGCCGATGGCCAACCAGGTCAAGGTGGGAACGGCCACGGGTCCCCGCTCGGTGACCGACTCCAGCGGAGGGGCGTCGGTGAGCACCAACAGACTGGACACGGGGGCGCCGGCTCCCCCGCTGGCCGGGCCACCCGGCCCGTCGCCGGCACCGTCGTGGGCCATACCCCCGTCGCCGGCACCGTCGGCGCCCATACCCCCGCCCACAGCACCGTCGGCTCCGTCGACGAGATCTCCGACCGCGCCCACCGGTGAGAACATGGTGACCGCCACCCGCAGGTAGAAGAAGGCGGCGACGGCTGCCGACACCATGGCGATGGCCGCCAGCACATAGGCGCGGGTGGCCTCTGCCGCCGCCACCACCTCGAACTTGGCCAGGAACCCGGTGGTGAACGGCACCCCGGCCTGCCCCAGCAACAGCACGGCGAAGGCCAGCGCCAGCAGCGGTTGCCGTCGGGCCAGGCCCCGGTAGTCCGAGATCTGATGACCCGTGTCCCCCGGGCGGGACATCACGGTGATCACCGCGAACGAGCCGATCACGAGGAACATGTAGGTGATGAGGTAGTAGAGCGATGCGGCCACGCCCCGGGTGGTGGCTGCCTCCACGCCGAGGAGGATGAAGCCGGCATGGTTGATGGACGAGTACGCCATCATCCGCTTCACGTCCCGTTGCATGAGGGCCACCGTCGCCCCCACCACGAGGCTGAGGATGGCCAATCCCCAGATGATCGGCTGCCAGTCGGTCCGCGCCGTGGCGAACGAGGAGACGAACACCCGGAGCAGGGCGGCGAACGCCCCGGCCTTGGCCACGGCGGCCATGAAGCCGGTGACCGGGGACGGGGATCCCTGATAGACGTCGGGCGACCACATGTGGAAGGGCACGGCGGCGATCTTGAAGCCGAAGCCCACCAACAGGAGCGCAAGTCCACCCAGCAGGACGCCGTTGGAGGCGATCACGTTCCGGGACAGGTAGTCGGCGATCTGGGGCAGGTTGGTCGATCCGGTGGCGCCGTAGGTCAGGGCGATCCCGTAGACGAACACCGCGGAGGAGAAGGCCCCGAGCACGAAGTACTTGAGGGCCGCCTCGCCCGACTCCGCCCGCTTGTGGTTGAAGGCGGCCAGCACATAGAGGGCGATCGACATGATCTCGAGGCCGAGGAAGATCACGATGAGGTCGTTGGCCGCCCCCATCATCATGGCGCCCGAGGCGGACATCATGGCGAGGACGTGGAACTCGGGGCCGTCGATGCCCTCACGTTTGAGGTAGCCGTCCCCCACCAGGGCGGCGACCACCACGGCGCACGAGACCAGCACCCCGATGAACGCACTGAACCCGTCCTGGACGACCGCCCCGCCGATGGTGACGTGCGGTCCGTTGCTCTGCACCTGGGCCCACTGGACGAGCGCCAACGACAGCGACGCCAGGCCGGTGAGGACGGTCATGGTGGTGGCCGTGGCGTGGTCCATGGGACG
>DASZJN010000080.1:0-9698 GCA_035948045.1 Acidimicrobiales bacterium
GGCCGAGGGCCTGGCCCGGATCGTGCCCCGTTCGCCGGTGCCGATCATCGCCGACATCCACTTCCACCACGAGATGGCGCTGGCCGCCCTCGAAGCCGGGGTCCAGGGCCTGCGGCTCAACCCGGGCAACCTCCGCAAGGAAGTCGAGATCAAGCAGGTGGCGGCCGAGGCCAAGGACCGGGGTGTGCCCATCCGCATCGGGGTCAACGCGGGTTCGCTCCACCCGGACCTGTACAAGCGGTACGGCGGCGCCACGCCCGAAGCGCTGGTGGAGTCGGCCCGAATGGAGTTGGCATTCTTCTCCGAGGTGGGGTTCGACGACGTCAAGATCTCGGTCAAGGCCTCGTCGGTCCCGTTGATGATCGAGTCCTACCGGCTGGCCTCGGAGACGTTCGACCACCCGCTCCACCTCGGCGTGACCGAGGCCGGTCCGCCGCCTGCCGGACTCCTGAAGGGGACCGCCGGCATCGCCACCCTCCTGGCCGAGGGCATCGGGGACACCATCCGCTACTCGCTCACCGCCGATCCGGTCGAGGAGGCCAGAGCCGGGCGGCAGTTGCTCGAGGCCCTGGGCCTGCGGGAGCGCAAGGGCCTCGACCTGATCGCCTGCCCGAGCTGCGGCCGGGCCGAGATCGACGTGATCGCCGTGGCCGGCGCCGCCCAGGCCGCCCTCGAGGACCGCAGCCTGCCCATTCAGGTGGCGGTCATGGGCTGCGTCGTCAACGGACCGGGCGAGGCCCGCGAGGCCGACCTCGGCATCGCCGCCGGCCGCAAGAAGGGCCACCTGTTCATCAAGGGGAAGATCATCCGGGTCGTCCCCGAGGACGAGATGGTCGAGGCGCTGGTGGCCGAGGCCGAGAAGCTGGTGGCCGAAGGTGTGGAGGCTCGCCTAGCCGCCGCCGACGCGGGGGCCGAGGCCGAGGCGGAGGCTGACCGCCGGGCCCTCATCGATGCTCAGGGTACCGATGTCAACGCCTCGGAGACCAAGGTGGAGCTGATCCGAAAGAAGTACGGCACCGATCCCGAGGCCTCCTGAGCCGACTCGCCGGGTGGCGGAGCAGCCCAAGGGCTGCCGAGGCGACCAGTAGGATCGCCGACCATGCGCATGTCCCGGCTCCTGGTCCGCACCCTCCGAGAGGCGCCGGCCGATGCCGAGGTGGCCAGCCACCAGCTGCTGGTCCGGGCCGGGTACATCCGCCGGCTGGCCTCCGGGGTCTACACCTTCCTCCCCCTCGGTCTGCGAGTGCTGCACCGGGTCGAGCAGGTGATCCGGGAGGAGCTCGACGCCGTCGGCTGCCAGGAGTTGCTGATGCCGGCGCTGCACCCCATCGAGCTCTGGGAGCAGTCGGGCCGAGCCGCCCTGTTCGGGAGCGATGCCCTCCCCGCCATGACGGTCGAGGCCCGTGGGGGGACCTTCGTGCTCGGCCCCACCCACGAGGAGGTGGTGACGGTGACCGTGAGCGCAGAGGTCGAGTCGTACCGGCAGATGCCCCTGACCGTCTACCAGTTCCAGGTCAAGTTCCGCGACGAGGCCCGGCCCCGGTTCGGCCTCCTTCGGACCCGCGAGCTGATCATGGCCGATGCGTACTCATTCGATGTGGACAAGGAGGCCATGCAGTCCTCCTACCGGACGGTCTTCGACGCCTACCTCAGGATCTTCGAGCGACTGGCCCTCGATGTCACGCCGGTCGAAGCGGAGTCCGGTGCCATCGGCGGGGAGGTGAACCATGAGTTCATGGTGCCCTCGGCCGTCGGCGAGGACCACTTCGTCTCCTGTGCCTCCTGCGGGTACGCCGCCAACGTCGAAGCTGCCACCCGGGGGGTGGCCAGGGTGGCGGCGGGCGGCGGTCGGGCCCCGTCGGCCGGCCCGGCTGTCGAGCACCACACGCCGGGCCGTCCGGGGATCACCGACGTGGTGGCGCACTTCGCCGACCAGGGGGCGACCGCCGCCGACTTCCTCAAGAGCCTGGCGGTGTTGGACGCCGACGGGCGCCCCACATTGCTTCTCCTGCCCGGCGATCGCGAGGCGCGGCTCCCCAGCGGCTGGCGGCTGTTCGAGGACGCGGACTTCGATTCGTATCCGAGTCTGGTCAAGGGCTACATCGGTCCCTCGGGCCAACAGGAGCGTGGGATCAGAGTGGTCGCCGATGTGGGGGTCAGCCGCCCCGGCCCGTGGATCACGGGGGCGAACCGCCCCGACCACCACCTGACCGGGGCCGTGCTCGACCGCGATTTCAGCGTCGATGCCTGGGGCTCGTTCGCCGAGGTGGTGAGCGGCGATGCCTGTCCCCACTGCGGTGGGGCCGTCGAGCTGGTTCGATCGGTCGAGGCCGCTCACACCTTCCAGCTCGGGCACAAGTACTCCGAGGTGATGCCCGGGTCGACCTTCGTGGCCGCAGACGGGGGCGAGGCCACCTTCTCGATGGGCTGCTACGGCATGGGCGTCAGCCGGTTGCTGGCCGTGGTGGCCGAGGAGCATCACGACGAGCGCGGGCTGGCCTGGCCCCCGGAGATCGCCCCCTACCAGGTGCACCTGGCTGCACTCGGCGCCGGTCGGTCCCCTGAGGTGGGCGCCGCCGCCGACCAGCTCTACGGGCAGCTGATCGCCGCCGGGGTCGACGTCCTCTATGACGACCGCGACGTGTCCCCCGGGGTCAAATTCGCTGATGCCGACCTACTCGGGGCGCCGGTCCGGCTCGTCGTCGGGGCCAAGGGACTGGCCCGGGGGGTGGTGGAGTGGCGATCGCGGGCCACAGGAGAGGAGCGCGAACTGGCCACGGACAGCGTGGTGGCGGGCCTCGCCGGCGGCTGACCCGGTCCGGTCCACCGGTGGCCCGTCGGTCGACCCCGATCATGGTTGTCCACAGGCAAAACGGGGCAAGTTCCCACGTCAAGACGTTTACAGCGTGGAACACGCGCTGCTATACTTGAGCACCTGCCGTTCGGTTGGAGTGAGGTGACGCTGAAGGAGCGTGGGCGGACAGCCCACGCTTTTGTTTTGGTCCGAAACGCTTCCGAAGAAGGTGCAGAGCAAGGCAGTAGCCAGACTGAAAACATACGACGTTCACCGAAAAGTGACCAGACCGAACCGGGAGGAGGCAGCGCAGATGACCGACGAGCTCTTTGCCCTGCTCCAGCCGGTGGTCGGCGCCGCCGATCTCGAACTGGTCGATGTGGAACTGCGGTCGGGCGTCCTCCTGGTCACCGTGGACAGGACCGGCGGGGTGGATCTCCAAGCGCTGACCGACGCCAACCGGGCGTTGTCCTCCGTGCTCGACGACCTCGACCCCATCCCGGGCACCTACACCCTCGAGGTCTCCAGCCCGGGGGTCGAGCGCACCCTGCGGACGCCCGCCCACTTCGTGAAGGCGATCGGCGAGACGGTGACGGTCAAGACGCGTCCCCAAGTGCCCGGGGATCGCCGGCTGCGGGGTGAGTTGCTGGCTGCCGACGAGGACGGACTGGAGCTGGCGGTGGAGGGTTCGGCCGAGGGGCGGATGCGGCTGGCCTACTCCGACATCGACCGGGCCCGGACGGTCTTCGTGTGGGGACCCGAGCCTCGCCCCAGTGGACGTAGGCCCCGGGCCACCACCGAACAGGAGAGAGTGGCGCCCAAGACGACGCAGAAGAAGAGGAAGCAGGTCGCAACACCATGAGCAAGCCGAACTTCGAGTTCCTCGATGCGCTCAGCCAGATCGCCCGTGACAAGGGAATTTCCGTCGAGACCCTTCTCGATGCGTTGGCCAACGCCCTCGTGGCCGCCTACAAGCGCCGCCCCGACGCCGCCGAGGAGGCAGTGGTCACCATCGACCCCGAGTCGGGTGAGATCCGCGTCTACGGCCAGGAGCTCGATGAGGACAGCAACGTCATCCGCGAGTGGGACGACACCCCGGACGACTTCGGCCGGATCGCCGCCCAGACGGCCAAGCAGGTCATCCTGCAGCGGATCCGCGAGGTGGAGCGTGACCTCAAGTACGAGGAGTACGCCGGCCGGGAGGGCGACATCGTGACCGGCATCGTCCAGCAGACCGACAATCGCTACACCCTGCTCGACCTGGGCAAGGTCGAAGCCCTGCTTCCCCAGGCGGAGCAGGTCTCCTACGAGCGCTACGAGCACGGGGCACGGCTGAAGGCCTACATCGTCGAGGTCCGCAAGACGACGAAGGGGCCCCAGATCGTGGTGAGCCGGAGCCACCCCGGATTGATCAAGCGGCTGTTCGAGTTGGAGGTGCCCGAGATCTCCTCCGGTGCGGTGGAGATCAAGGCCGCTGCCCGCGAACCCGGTCACCGCACGAAGATCGCCGTGTGGTCGAACGACCCGAACGTGGACCCGGTCGGCGCCTGTGTCGGTGCCCGCGGCTCGCGGGTGCGCATGGTGACCAACGAGCTCAGGGGCGAGCGGGTGGACGTGGTGCCGTTCTCCGACGATCCCGTCGAGTTGATCCAGTCGGCGCTGGCCCCGGCCCGCGTGCGGGAGGTGCGACTGGACGACGACACCGGCACGGCCACGGTCATCGTGAGCGATTACCAGCTGTCGTTGGCCATCGGTAAGGAGGGCCAGAACGCCCGCCTGGCCGCCCGACTGACCGGCTGGCGCATCGACATCAAGAGCGAGACACAGCTGGCCGAGGAGGAGTCGGGCTACGCCGGCGAGGAGTGGGCCGAGGGCGAGTGGATCCAGAACGAGGCCGGCGAGATGGTGTGGCAACCGGCCGAAGGTGGCACCGCGGTGTCGGCCACCGAGTGGTCCCAGGGTGCCGATGGCGCCGAGGCGGCCCAGCCCGGCGTTGATGCGTCGGAGACGGCCCAGCCCGAGGTCGCGGAGGTCACCGAGGTCGTGGGCGGCGCGGAGGCTCCCGCGCCGCTGGAGGAACCGGTGCCCTCGGCAGGCGCCTCCGTCGCTGCCACCGGGGATCGGGCCGGGGAGGGCACGGCATAGCCCCGACGCGGACCTGCGTCGGGTGCCGCCGGACCGGCCCGGCCGACCAGCTGATCCGGGTGACCCGCGCGGCCGACGGTTCGCTGGTGCTGGGGCGTGGCCGACCGGGGCGCGGCGCTTGGCTCTGCCAGGACTCCCCGGAGTGCATGGAGCGGGCGGCCAAGCGGAGGGCGTTCGACCGGGCCTTTCGAAGTCGAGTGGAGGACTGGGAAATCGACGGGTTGCGGACGGGTCTGGGATGCCGGCCGGGCGGGAATGGGGGACAGGGCTCGGAGGGCCAGGTCCCATGATGTGCGAGACTAGAGGGTCGTATGTGCGTATCGGCACGTACGACGTGAATGAAGGGCAGTAACAGCCGTTGCCGAAGAAGATCCGGGTCTACGAGCTCGCTCACGAGCTCGGTCTGACCAACAAAGAGGCGCTTGACCTCTGCCTGTCCCTGGGGATGGGCGTCAAGAGCCATTCGTCGTCCATCGAGGACGCGCAGGCGGACCGCGCCCGCCGGAAGGCCGACCGTGAGGGCCTTCGCCGTCCGGTGCAGCCGGAGGAGCCGCCCGCCCCGGCCAAGAAGGCCGCCGCCACCAAGAAGGCCGCCGTCAAGAAGGTGGCCGCCGAACCTGCTGACATCGAAGCCACCGGCCCGGACCTGAAGCCGGCCACCGCTCCCGCTGCCGCTCCCGAGGCCGTCGGGCCACCCGCCGGAGCGGTGACACCCGAGCTCGTGTCTCCCGCCCCCATCAAGCGCTCCGGAGGTCGACTGGTCACCAGCCGGCCTGCGTCCGAGCAGCCCGCTGCTGCTGCCCCCGCCCGCACCTCAGTGGCCCCGGCCGCCCCTGCCGCCAGGACGCCAGCGCCGGCCCCAACACCGCCGGCTGCTCCTGCACCAGCTCCTGCACCGGCTCCAGCACCGACCTCCGTGGCCCCGGCTGCTGCTCCTGCCCCGACCGAGCGGATCGCCCCGGCGGCATCGCCGGCCGCAGCATCGGCGCCTGCCCCGGCACCTCCTCGGGCTCCGGCTCCTTCAGGACCGGCGCGTCCCGCCGCACCCTCGGCCCCGGCCGCGGCCGGACCGAGCACGCCGCCATCGGCCCCCGTGCACGCACCGACCAGTGCGTCCGGCCGGCCCATTCCTCCTCCCCCGGGGGGCCCGCCCCGGTCGGTGACCGGCAAGCCCATCCCGCCGCCACCCGGATCCGGGGGTCGGCGCCCACCTCCCGGAGGGGCGCGTCCCGGAGGGTCCAGCGGCTTCACCGGCCGAACCGGCGGGCCCGGTGCCGGCGCCCGACCGGGTGGCGGAACCCGCACCGGAAGTCCAGGCGGGCCCGGAGGCTTCGGGTCCCGCCCGAGTGGCGGAGGCGGATACAGCGGTCGTCCGGGCGGGGGACCCGGGGGTGGCCCCGGCGGCGGTCCTGGTGGAGGCCCCGGCGGCCCTGGTGGACGGGGAGGGCCCGGAGTCGGTCGCGGGCGCCCCAATCAGCGCCGGCCGCGTCGTCGGCGCCGCAACCTCGAGGAGCTCGAGCCGACCCAGCTCACCGCCTACGCACCCTCGACCGCTCCGGTGCCGGACACCGAGGTGATCATCGAGCGCGGGTCAACGGCCCGCGACCTGGGCCCCAAACTGAACCGGTCGGCCGGCGACGTGATCCGCTTCCTGCTGCTGCAGGGAGAGATGGTCACGGCCACCCAGTCCCTGACCGACGACATGATCGACCTGTTCGCGGCCGAGCTCGGAGCCGAAGTTCGCCTCGTCGACCCGGGCGAGGAGCGCGAGGCCGAGTTGCTGGCCAAGTTCTTCGACGACGACGAGGAGGAGGAGGCCGAGGAGGATCTGCGGCCGCGGCCCCCGGTCGTCACGGTGATGGGTCACGTCGACCACGGCAAGACGCTGCTGCTCGATCGCATCCGGTCCACCAACGTGGTGTCGGGAGAGGCGGGGGGTATCACCCAGCACATCGGTGCCTACCAGGTCGAGTGGAACGGCCACCCCATCACCTTCATCGACACCCCGGGCCACGAGGCGTTCACCGCCATGCGGGCCCGCGGGGCCGAGGTCACCGACATCGTTGTGCTGGTGGTGGCCGCCGACGACGGGGTCATGCCCCAGACCATCGAAGCCATCGACCACGCCAGGGCTGCCGACGTCCCCATCGTCGTGGCGGTCAACAAGATCGACCGCGAGGAGGCCGATCCGAACCGCGTGCTGCAGCAGCTCTCGGAGCAAGGGCTGGTCCCTGAGTCTTGGGGCGGGGACACCATCACCGTCGAGGTCTCGGCCCTGCAGAACCTCGGCATCGACGACCTGCTCGAGCAGATCGTCCTGGTCGCCGAGGTCGAGGAGCTGGTGGCCACCCCGGAGGGACGGGCCCGGGGTGTGGTCCTCGAGGCCGAGCTCGAGATCGGGCGCGGCCCGGTGGCCTCGGTCATCGTGGAGCGGGGCACGCTCCGGGTCGGCGACCCGATCGTGGCCGGAGCGGCTTGGGGCAAGGTCAAGGCCCTGGTCGACGAGCACGGTGACCAGATCAAAGAGGCACCGCCGTCGACCCCGGTGCAGGTGCTCGGGTTCTCCGAGCCGCCCGACGCCGGCGACGAGTTCCGGGTGGCTCCCGAACTGGCCCAGGCGCGCACCATCGGAGAGGCGCGGGCTCACCGCTACCGGGTGGCCGGTCATGTGCCGGCGGCCACCTCGGCCTTGGGAGGGGCCAAGCTCGAGGACCTGTTCGAACAGATCCAACGGGGCGAGACCGCCACCCTCAACCTCATCCTGAAGGCAGACGTCCGAGGCTCGCTCGAGGCCGTAACCGACAGCCTCCGCAAGCTCGAGCGGGACGACGTCAAACTCAGTTTCGTCCACCGGGGGGTGGGTGGGATCACCGAGTACGACGTGCAGCTGGCCCAGGCCTCGGCGGCGGCCATCATCGGGTTCAACGTCCGTCCCGACCGACGGGCCCGGGAGATGGCGGCCAAGGCGAATGTGGAGATCCGGCTCTACGAGATCATCTACAAGCTGCTCGAAGACCTCGAGGCCGCCATGCTCGGCCTGCTGTCGCCGGTCTACGAGGAGGTGGTGACCGGTGAGGCCGAGGTCCGCCAGGTCTTCCGCGTTCCTCGCATCGGGGCCATCGCCGGCTGTTATGTGCGCGAGGGCGTGATCACCAGGGGCTCGAAGGTCCGGTTCCTCCGGGACGGGGCGATCATCTGGAAGGGCACCATCACCTCGCTTCGTCGCTTCAAGGAGGATGCCCGCGAGGTGCAGGCGGGCTTCGAGTGCGGGATCGGCCTCTCCGACTACCAGGACCTCAAGGACGGCGACATCATCGAGACGTTCGACGAGCGGGAGATTCCGCGCACCTAGAGGCGGTCGTCGTCGACCTGCGACGACGGCATCCGGAGGTGGTGGGAGCGGAGGAGCTGTGCCAGGTCGTCGACAGGACAACCGAGGAGTGGCCCCCTACAAGAGGTCGCTGCGGGTCAACCAGGTCCTCCGCCAGGTGCTGGCCGAGGAGCTCGAGCGCCTGGCCGACGCCGACGAGCGCCTGCGACTCGTCACGGTGACAGCCGTGGACACCGCCCCTGACCTCCGGCACGCCACGGTCTACCTGAGCTCCCTCAGTGAGGAGGCGGCTGACGGGTTGGCGGAGCGACGGGCCCAGCTGCAGCGAGCCGTGGGCCGCCAGACGCGGATGAAGCGCACCCCACTGTTGGAGTTCCTCGTCGACCCTGCCGTGGTGGCCGGGGGCCGGATCGACGAGGCGTTGCGCCGGATCCGCGGCCAGGACGATGAGCCCGGCGGGCACGGCGACGCGGCACCGCCCGAACGATGAGCCCGGCGGGCCCGGACCAGGTGACGGGGCTGGTGGTGGTGGACAAAGAGGCCGGCTGGACGTCCCATGACGTCGTGGCCCGCTGCCGCCGGATCTTCGGTCAGCGCCGGGTGGGTCATGCGGGCACGCTCGATCCGGATGCGACCGGGGTCCTCCTCGTGGGGCTGGGGCGAGCCACCCGGCTCATGCGGTTCCTGACCCCGCTGCCCAAGACCTATGAGGCCGAGGTGGTCCTCGGCTCGGCCACCTCCACCCTCGACGCCTCGGGCGAGGTGACGGGGACCTGGGAGATGGACGAGGTGAGCCTGGCCCAGGTCCGCTCGGCCGCCACCGCGCTGACGGGTCCGATCGCCCAGGTCCCGCCCATGGTGTCCGCCGTCAAGGTGGGCGGCCGGCGCCTGCACGCACTGGCCCGCGAGGGCATCGAGGTCGAACGATCGGCCCGATCGGTCACCGTGTACCGGTTCGACGTGTCCCCGGGGCTCACCCCCGGCGTCTTCCGCATCGAGGTGGAATGCTCGTCGGGCACCTACGTCAGGGTGCTGGCTGCCGACCTGGGCGTGGCCCTGGGCGGCGGTGCCCACCTCCGCAACCTGAGGCGGACGCGGATCGGGTCCTTCTCCGTCGAGGACGCCCGCCTGGTCGACGAGCTGACCGCGGCGGTGGTGCTCACGCCGGCGCAGGCCCTTCGGGACCTCGACCAGGTGGTGGTGGGAACCGATGTGCAACGAGATGTGGCCCGGGGCCTGGCGCTGGACCGGGTCCCGCTCGGGGTGACCGGGGAGGGCCCCTGGGGCCTGGTCGATGCCGGGCACCGTCTGCTGGCCGTCTATGAGGCCACCGAGACCGACCGCATCCGCCCGGCCGTCGTGATCGAGGTAGCCCGATGATCGCGGATCCTCCATCCACCCGTCGGCCCTCACCGGCCGCCACAGGTG
>DASZJN010000081.1:0-10316 GCA_035948045.1 Acidimicrobiales bacterium
AGTCCCAGTGATGGACCCCTCCTCGGGGAGGCCCTGGACTCCCTCACCGAGGAGGCCCTTCCGTCCCCCACCGAGGAGGCCCTGAACTCCCTCACCGGGGAGGCCCTGGACTCCCTCACCGAGGAGGCCCTACCCCCCGAGCTCCTGGCCGACCTCGAAGACGCGAATCTCGTCCTGTCTCCCGGGTACATCGGCTCGGACCGACGGGGTAAGGGTCTCCGGGCGCGGGTACTGCGAGCCACGTTCGCCCAGCGGCGTTCCCTGCTCCGGCTGGAGCTTGTGGTCGTGGCCGTTGTGGCCGTGCTGGTCGTGGCGTCGGTCCTGCTGGTCGGTCCCGTCGCCCACAGCTCCGCCCTGGCCTCGGGCACTGCCACCAAGCGGACCCCGGTCCACCACCGCACACCGGCCGCCGCCGCGGCGGTGCCCGCACCGACTCCGGCTGCATCGCCGGATCCCACAACGACCAGCCCGGTGCCCGCCGTCAGTGCGACCCCGGTCGCCCCACCTCCGGCTGCGTCGGCGGCGACCCCGGCCGCCCCACCGCCGGCTGCACCCGCATCGCTGACCCCGGCCGAACTGGGAGCCCAAGCCTTGACCCTGGTGACCTATCCGTGGCAGAAGATCCCCGGATACAGCATTCAGTTCCTCCCCATCTCGCAGGCGCCTGCACCGGGGTTCTACGGCAACACGACCTTCACCATGGGGCAGGCGGGTGGACAATCCGTGCTCTACGTCTATCCCGGTGAGACGGTCCAGCGCTTGGCTGCCATCACCGCGTTCGAGATCGGCCACGAAGTCGATGCTGCCGGCGTCTACCCGGCCGACGGTGGCACGGGCCACGCCCAGATCGAAAAGCTCCTGAACTACTTCCCGGCCAGCTGGATGCCCAACTGCGACTGCGCGGAACAGAGCTTCCTCTCCGGCTGGTACGCCGCCGCCTTCTCCAACCAGTGGTCGCCGGGCGTCGGCAGCTGGAGCCAGATCCTGCCGGAGCCGTCGGGAGCGACACTGGCCGCCATGCAGCCCTGGCTGGACCCGACCATCCCATGAGCCCCGACCCGAGCCACTGACCGAGCTCCTGATCCCATTGCCATGCCCACTCCACTGCGTTCCTCACTGTTACCGTCAAGCACGGCGGCAACCCATTCGTGCGAGCTCGGGCCCGACTTGGACCGACAACCATGACCCGAATCGCCCTACTCCCCAGTTCCTTCCCGCCTTCGCTCGGTGGCGTTGAGGAGCTGTCGCGGCACCTTGCCCTCTGTCTCCGCGATGCCGGGGACCAGGTCGAGGTCTGGACCGGGCAGCCTGACGATGCCGCACCCGAGTCCGTGGAGGTCCGCGACGGGCTGGTGGTGCGCCGCCTGCCCATGCCGTTGCCCGCCACCAACTGGTCTGCCGTTCGCCGCTCGACCACCACCGGCATGCGGACGCTGCTCTCCCTCCGCAGCGCCGTAGCCGCTTTCCACCCCGACGTGCTCCACGTGCAGTGCTTCGGCCCCAACGGCACCTACGCCGCCGCCCTGTCCCGGGTCAGCGGAATCCCGCTCGTGGTGACCCTTCAGGGGGAGACGGTGATGGATGACGCGGACATCTTCGAGACATCGCGGGTGTTGCGGGCCTCGTTGAGGTTCGGTCTCCGGACGGCCGCCGCCGTGACCGCCTGCTCGGCCTTCACCCTTGCCGATGCCGAGGACCGGTTCGGACTTGCGCCCGGCCGGGGCCGGGTCATCCCGAACGGAGTCGATCTGGCTGGCACCGACCACGGGGGCACGGCCCTGACGCCGGAGGCAACGTCGCCCCTGGTGTCGGACCGGCCCTACATCTTCGCCCTCGGTCGAGTGGTAGAGAAGAAGGGCTTCGATCTGTTGCTGGCTGCTTTCGCCGCCATGGACCCCGAGCACCGGACGACCGACCTGGTCATTGCCGGCACTGGCGCCTCGTTGGAGGACCTCCGGCAGGACGCCATTGCCCTCGGAGTAGCGCCGCACGTGCATTTCGTGGGCAAGCTCAACCGCGAGGCGGTGGCTGCGGCCATGGCCGGCGCCGAGCTCTTCGTCATGCCCAGTCGCCTCGAACCGTTCGGGATCGTCGTTCTCGAGGCATGGCGGGCCGGGGTGGCGGTGGTGGCCACCACTCACGGCGGTCCGCCCGAGTTTGTCCATGACGGACACGATGGCGTCCTGGTCGACCCGTTCGACACCGGAAGTTTCGCCGTCGTCCTCCAGAAGCTTCTGTCGGACGCCGACCACCGACGCGCTCTGGCTGAGGCCGGTCGCCTCTCGGCGGAGGCGTTCGCCTGGCCATCGATCGCCCGTCGCTACCAGCAGGTCTACGCGTCGGTGACCGGGACGGAGACCGATGGGGGCGGCGGGGATGTGCCTCCTTCCCGCTCCCACCGGGGAGAATCGGTCCGATGATCTACGTATCGCCAGTGCACGAGCTGGGCGCCGGGCCGGCCAGGGACGACGGGTCATCGGGGCTGCCGCTGGAGCGCGACCACGCACACCACGACCAACTCGGTCGCGAGCGCCGCGACGGCGACGCTGGTGAGCTCCACCACCGAAACCGATCGTCGTCGTTTCGGGTCGGCGTCGACCTGGTGGTGGTGGCCGACGTGGCCCGATCGGTTCAGCGGTTCGGCGACCGGTACATCGATCGGATCTTCACCGAGCATGAGATCATGTGCTGTCGAACGCCGGATCGTTCTCAGGAGCCGTCGCCCGCGTACTTCGTCGAGTCGTTGGCCGCCCGCTTCGCGGCCAAGGAGGCGACGGTGAAGGTCTTGCGACCCGAAGGCACCCGACCGGATTGGCGCAGCATCGAAGTCCACCGTGACCCCGGGGGCTGGTGTGAGATCCGCCTACGAGGTCGGGCTGCCGAGTTGGCCGTGGACGCCGGCATCGCTGAGCTGGCCGTGAGCCTTACCCATGAATCGACGATGGCGGCCGCCGTCGTCGTCGGAAAGTGCAGCGGAGGTGACCGGCCTGTTGGCCGACCCGATCCGCTTGCCTGGAGAGAGGAATGACCATGGACGAGACCATCAGGGATGTCCTGACCGAGCACGGCCGACTGGCGGTGGATGCGGGCTCGATCGACGAGACCACCGATCTGTTCGCCTCGGGAATGACCTCCCACGCCAGCGTCAATGTGATGCTGGCGCTGGAGGACGCGTTCGATATCGAGTTCTCGGAGAAGATGCTGAGGAAGTCCACGTTCGAGTCGATTGCCGCCATCCGGTCCGGCGTCCTCGAGATGAAGGACGCGTGAGGAAACCATGACATCCATCACCGAAGAAGCTCCCGTGGTGTCCGATTCGAACGCCGTGTCGCGGCGGATGGCGCGCATCGCCGATGAGATTTCGGGACCGGCCGCCGACGAGGTGGACCAGCAGGGTCGATTCCCGTCGGAGACCATCAGTGCCCTGAGGGCCGAGGGCCTCCTTTCCGCCCTCATCCCGCGGTCATTGGGTGGAATGGGCGCGTCCTACTCGGAACTGTCCCAGGGGTTGGTCTCGATGGGTCGCCAGTGCGCGTCGAGCGCCATGGTGGTGGCCATGCACCACATCCAGGTGGCGAGCCTGGTGCGCCACGGTAGGAACGACCTGCTCCGCAACTACATGGTGGAGTTGGTCGATCGCCAGTACCTGCTGGCCTCCGCCACCACCGAGGTGGGAACCGGGGGGGACGTGGGGAGCAGTGTCTGTGCCGTGGACGTGGCCGGTGGCACCTTCCGCCTCGAGAAGCAGGCCCCGGTCATCTCGTACGGGCGGTTCGCCGATGGCATCCTGGCCACAGCCCGCCGTTCGGCGGACAGCCCCGAGAACGATCAGGTCCTGGCGTTGTGCCGGCCTCCCGAGCTGGAGCTGGAGCAGGTGGGGGAGTGGAACGCCCTCGGGTTCCGGGGTACCTGCAGCCCGGGCTTCATCCTTCGGGCCAGTGGCGACGCCGCCGCCATCCTCGATGATCCCTACAGCGACGTCTCCACCCAGACCATGTTGCCGGTGGCGCACATCCTGTGGAGCTCCCTGTGGCTGGGGATCGCCTCCGCCGCCATCGACCGGGCCCGCCGGTTCGTGCAGGCCGAAGCCCGCAAGCGCCCGGGCATGACCCCGGCCGCCGCACTCCGGCTGGCCGACGCCACCGCCCTCTACCAACAGTTCGCCGACCTGTTGCGGTGCTCGGTGGCACGCTTCGAGGACATCCAGGACGACCCCGATCGTCTGTCGGCCCTGGGCTTTGCCATCGCCATGAACTCCCTCAAGGTGTCCGCCTCCACCCTGGTGGTCGACGTGGTGCGCCAGTCCATGGTCATCTGCGGCCTGGCTTCCTACCGGATGGACACCCCCTACAGCCTGGGCCGCCACCTGCGGGATTCCATCGGCGCGTCCCTGATGGTCAACAACGACCGGATCATGGGGAACAACGCGCAGATGCTCCTGGTGCACCGGGGCGAGTGAGGGAGGGCCAGATGACGGACAGAAGCACGGCCACGGTGGATCAGGGTTCGAACGGTGTACCTGAGGAACCGTGGGGTCCGTTCCGGGACCAGCTGCTGGCCGAGGGACTCCTCGTCCCGACCGGCGTCGACGGCCTCTACGGCCGGTCGGGCACCTACGAGTCGGTGGCGGACGCCATGGACCGGTTGGTGCTGCGAGTCGGCGCCGACCAGTCTGCATCCTCGGTGCGCTTCCCCCCGGTCATGCCCTGGGCCACCTTCGAGCGCAACGGGTACCTCGAGTCGTTCCCCGATCAGATGGGATCGGTGCACACCTTCCGGGGAGACGAGCGCGACCACGCCGAGCTCCTACGCCGGACCGAGGCCTGCGAGGACCGCGGCCCCCTGCTCGAGACCACCGACATGGTGCTGTGCCCCGCGGTGTGCCATCCGCTCTATCCGAGTATGGGCGGCGTCCTCCCCGACGGCGGTCGACGGGTGGAGGTCTACGGCTACTGCTTCCGCCACGAGCCGAGCACCGATCCGTTCCGGATGCAGGCCTTCCGCCAGCACGACTATGTCTATCTGGGCACGCCAGATGGGGCCCGGCACCACCGCGACCTGTGGCTCGAACGCGGACTCGAGGTGCTGAGCGGGCTGGGGCTGGAGGTGGCATCGGTAGTCGCCAACGACCCCTTCTTCGGCCGGCCCGGCCGGATGCTCGCCGCCAATCAGCGCAACGAGGAATTGAAGTACGAGATCGTCACGCCCGTCTACGCCACGCAGCGGCAGACGGCGATCTCCTCGTCGAATTGCCACCTCGACCATTTCGGGTCCCCGTTCGGGATCGAGACCCCTGACGGGGAGGTGGCCCACACCGCGTGCTTCGGCTTCGGCGTGGACCGGATCACCCTGGCCCTGCTCCACCGTCACGGTCCAGCCCCCGACGGCTGGCCGGCCGGCGTCCGAACCCAGCTGTGGCCGTGAGCGGCCTGTCAGGTGCCCCGTGACCGCCGCCCTCCTTTCTCTCTCTGCCGACGAGTTCCGTCCCCATAGCCTCCACGCGGTCGAGCGGACCTGGACGGAGACCAACTGCTACGTCGATGTGTGGATCGAGGTGCTCCACGCCCTGGGGCTCGACCCGGTGGCCGCGGGCGCGTTCACCCTCAGCACCGATTTCGAGGGCGACCAGTGGACCTTCTTCAAGTTCCCCCCCGAGGACCTCCGCGCCCTGTTCGGGCTCGAGATCTCCGAGCTGAACGTCTGGAAGCCGGTCATCGACCATGTCATCGAGCAACTCATCCTCGGCCGCCTGTGCACGGTCGAGGTCGATTCGTGGTTCTTGCCCGACACCCGCGGCGTGTCCTACGGCATCGCCCACGTCAAGAGCACCATCGTCCCCCAGATGGTCGACCTGGAGGGCCGGCGCCTCGGGTACTTCCACAACGCCGGCTACTTCGAGCTCGAGGGGGACGACTTCGACGGGGTCTTCCGACTCGGCGGCCGGGCCGACCCTTCCGGGCTCCCGCCGTATGTGGAGCTGATCCGTCTCGACCGTGTCCGCCGCCACGACCCCGATCTGGCCTCCCGCGTGGTGTGCCTCACCCGCGAGCACCTTGGTCGTCGCCCGACCGACAACCCCATCACGAGGCTGGGCCGTCGGCTGGCCCTGGACATGGCGTGGTTGGCGCAACAGGATCTCGAGACGTTCCACCTCTACTCGTTCGGAACCTGCCGGCAGTGCGGCGCCACCGCGGAGCTGGCCTCTTCGTTCGTGGATTGGCTCAACCGGAACGACCGGCCCGGTACCGAGTCCGCCGCCACTGCCTTCAGGGATCTGGCGGCCGGGGCCAAGGCGCTCCAGTTCGCTCTGGCCCGGGTGGTGCGGGGGCGAGAGGTGGATCTGGCCGCCATCCTGGCCCCCATGGAGCGGAACTGGGCCGACGCCACCGCCACGATGGTGCAGCACTATGGCGGCTGACGCCGACCTGCTCGAGTCCGCCCAGTGGGAGTGCGCGGCCACGGTGCCGGGTGAGGCGTGCGGCCCGTGCGACCTCGAGTCGCTGCCGCTCCGCTGGATCCCCGCGCCCGTGCCGGGTACCGCGGCCGGTGCGATCCGTGATGCGGGGATGCCCGAGCGGTCGTCGGCCGAGCTCGACGGCGAGGACTGGTGGTTCCGGTGCCGGTTCGCTGCTCCCCGGGCCGAGGGAGAGACCGCCGGGAGCGCCGACGGCACCGTCCCGCCCGACGCCTGGTTGCTGGAACTGGCCGGCCTGGCCACCATCGCCGACGTGTGGCTCAACGGGGTCCATCTCGTGCACTCCGAGGAGATGTTCACGACGCGACGGGCCCGTGTCACCGGGATCCGTCCCGCCAATGAGCTGGCGATCCGGTTCTCGGCCCTCGGGCCCATGCTGTCCGGCCGGCGGCCACGCCCTCGATGGAAGACCGCCGGCGCCTCCCACCAGAACCTGCGCTGGTTCCGGACCACCCTCCTCGGTCGCCAACCGGGATGGGCGGTGACCCCGGCCCCGGTCGGTCCCTGGCGGCCGGTGCATCTGGTCCCGTGGTCGTCGTGCCGCGTGGTGGAGCGCCGGCTGGTCACCCTCTGCCGACCCGGAGAGCGGGGTGGCACCTCGGGCACGTTGTCAGTCGACTTCCTGTGCACGGCGCCCGGGCCCGATCTGGAGGGGGCCGGCGCCGACCGGGGCGGTGTGGAGGAGGCCCGCCTGGACATCGGCGGCACCAGCGCCCCGCTGGCCGTGGAGCGAATCGGAGACCACCTCCGCGTCCGCGGCTCAGCCGTCCTGGGCGCCGTCGACCGCTGGTGGCCGCACACCCACGGGCCTCAGCCCCTGTATCCGGTGACGGCCGTGGTGGGCGGCACCCGCCTCGAGTTGGGCAGCGTCGGCTTTCGCGAGGTGGCGGTCGACGATGCCGATGGTCGTTTTGACGTTGTGGTGAACGGTGCCCGGGTCTTCTGCCGGGGGGCGTGCTGGTATCCCATCGACCCGGTGGCGTTCACCGAAACCGAGGAGGAGCTGCGGGAGACCCTCACCCTGGTGCGGGACGCCGGCATGAACATGATCAGGGTGCCCGGTGGCACGGTCTACCCGGACGGCCGGTTCTTCTCGTTGTGCGACCAGCTCGGCATCATGGTCTGGCAGGACGCCATGCTGGCGTTCCTCGACCCGCCTGACGACGACCACTTCACCCAGATGCTCACCGAAGAGCTGACCGAGGTCCTCTCGGAGGCGGCCGCTCATCCCTCCCTGAGCGTCGTCTGCGGCGGACAGGAGCTCGAGGAGCAGCCCGCCATGTTCGGGCTGTCGCGGTCGAAGTGGCAGTCGCCGTTGACGGCCACCGTCATCCCGGCCCTGGCGGACCGAGTGGCACCCGGGGTGCCCTACCTGACCTCGTCTCCGTCGGGGGGTGCCCTCCCCTTCCAAGTCGACCGCGGGGTGAGCCACTACACCGGCGTGGGCGTGTTCATGCGGCCCCTCACCGACCTGCGCCGGGCAGCTCCCCGCTTCGTCAGTGAGGGCTTGGCCTTCTCCGTCCCCCCGGAGTCTGAGACCGTGGACGACCGGTGTGGTGGGGCCCGCCAGGCTGGGCACGACCCGTCGTGGAAGCGGGCCATCCACCACGACACCGGCGGGTCGTGGGATCTCGAGGATGTGCGCGACCACTACGTCCGCGTCCTCTTCGGGGAGGACCCGGCGCTCCTCCGACGACATGATCCTGAGCGGGCCCTCGATCTCGGCCGGGCCGCGGTCGCCCACGTGATGGCGGAAGCGGTGGCCGAGTGGCGTCGGCCAGGGTCGCCGTGCGCCGGTCTGCTGCTCGTCGGTCTCCGCGACCTCCGTCTGGGTGCCGGTTGGGGGGTGATCGACGCCCTCGGACGGCCCAAGGCGCCCTGGTTCGCGTTGGCCCGGGCCTCGCGCCCGATGGCGGTGCTGGTCACCGACGAGGGATTGAACGGTCTCGGAATCCACCTGGTCAACGACACCGGCACCGCGGTCGCCGGCGTCCTGGACGTCGGGCTGTATTCCGCCGACCACCGGGTCGAGGAGGCCACGGCCACGGTCGAGATCCCCGCCCGGGGCGGCGCCGAATTGGCTGCATACTCCCTGTTCGACGGGTTCCGGGACCTGACCTACGCCTATCGCTTCGGCCCCCGCAGCTACGAGTTGGTCATGGTCCGGCTCAAGGCCGGGGACGGGACCGTCCTGGCCGAGACGAGTTTTCTCCCTGGTGGTCCGGCCCGCACCCGCCTTCCCGAGATTGGCCTTCAGACCAGCCTCCGACCGGTCGATGATCAGGCATGGTCCCTGTCCATCTCGACCCGGAGCTTCGCTCAGTTCGTGTGCGTGGACGTGCCCGGATTCCGGTCGGAGGACTCGTGGTTCCACCTCGAGCCCGGCGGGTCCGTCGTGACCGCCCTCCACTCGGAGCGCTCCGGCGGCCCGGAGCCGAGGGGTCAGGTCCGGGCCCTGAACGCCGTCCGGGCGGCCACCGTCTCTCCCTAGTGTCGGGTTCGCCCGCTGGGAGCGGTCGCCGTTGTGCCGGACAATGCGGTGCGCTTAGCATGAGAAGCGCCGGTGGTGATTCTGGTGGTTGACCCTTCGAGCGGCACACAGGAGGGGCAGCCGGCAGGCAGCACAACGAAGGGGCAGGCCGGCAGGCATGGCAATTCTTGACTCAGAGGTTCAGGAGGTCCGGCGTGAGTCGTCGCCGCTGGTACCGCGGCGCGACGGGCGTGTGGCGCTGGAGGAGCATGTCGGAGCAGTAATCCGGGGCCGCCGGCACGCGCTCCGGCGGCTGCTGTTTGCTGACTTCGCGGGATTCGCCCTGGCGGCCTTCTTCGGTCCGTTGATCATCACGGTCTTCTCCAACAACCCGGACAGCACCGCCGGGCGAAATGGGACCGTCTACCTCTTCGATCTGGCCATGATCCCGTTGTTCATGGCCGTGTTCGCGTTCTACGGCCTCTACCGGGGGACGACCAGGCGCATCTCGATGAGCGTCTTCTCCGACCTGCGGAACATCGTCCACGCCCTGATGATCAGCGGGTTCCTGTACGCCATCGTGGCCTACGCCGCCAAAAAGAACTACAACGTCGAAGCGCTGAGCGTGGCCAAGATCGTCTCCATGTGCCTGGTGGCGGGGATCGCGGTTCCGCTGGCCCGGGTGGTGTCCTTCGGGCTGTTGGGCCAGCAGTCGGAGGGCTCGGTTCCGGTCATCGTGGTCGGCACCGGCAAACTCGCGGAGACCGTGGCCAGCCATCTCCGTGCCCACGCCCGCGTCAACTTCGTGGGATTCGTCGACGACAACCCACTGGGCCGCAGTGATGTGCTCGGCGAGCTCGAGGACCTCCCCATGCTGTGTCGGAAGTTCCAGGTGGCCAGGGTCGTGGTCTGCTTCTCCCGCACCCATCCGGAACGGACCACCGAGATGCTCAAGGGTCTGGCGGGCCAGGTGGGCGTGTCCATCGTCCCCCGCTACTACGAGCTCATCACCGGCCGTTCCCATGTGGAGGACCTGTCCGGGCTGCCCATGCTGGATATCGCTCCGGCGTCGCTGAGCGCCGGTGCCCGGTTCCTCAAGCGGTCGTTCGACATTGTGGTGTCATCGGTGGTCCTCCTGGTGGCCTCGCCGGCCTTCGTGGTGGTGGCGGCAATGATCAAAGCCACCAGCACCGGTCCGGTCTTCTTCCGCCAGGAGCGGACCGGACGCGACGAGCAGACGTTCTCCATGATGAAGTTCCGCACCATGGTCCACGACGCCGAATCCCGGCGCCACGAGCTCGATCACCTCAACGAGGTCGACGGGCCACTGTTCAAGGTGGTGAACGACCCCCGGGTCACCCGGGTGGGTCG
>DASZJN010000082.1:0-2980 GCA_035948045.1 Acidimicrobiales bacterium
CTCGATGCGCCGGTCACACTGCTCACACCAGGGCACGAATCAGCCGTCCCGGGTCGGCGGAACCCGTCCCCCCGGCCGACGGGCGACGGGGCCCCCGTCACCGGCGGCACCTGGATCGGGCGTCACCGCCGTCGACCCCCACCCCCGTTGGCGCCCTTGGCCCGGACCCGCAGTTTGATGGGGGTCGGGCCCAGCTCGAAGCGCTCACGGAGGCCACGTACCACGTAGCGGAGGTAGGTGGGCTGGAGTCGCCCGTTGGTGAACAGGGTGAACGTGGGCGGGTCGTTGGCGCCCTGCACGGCGTACTGGATTTTGGCCCCTACCGGAGGGTGGGCCATCTGGATCGACTTGAGGGCGCGGTTGAGCTCGCCGGTCGGGATCCGTGAGTGGTAGGCGGCTTCCGCCGCGGCCACGGCCGGAAGGATCTGGTGCACACCCAGCCCGGACAGCGCGCTCACCTTGAGGACCGGCGCCTCGCCCAGGAAGGCCAGCCGGTCTCCGATGTCGACCAGGATGCCATTGCGGTCCTCGGTGGGAATGAGCTCCCACTTGTTGAGCACCACCACGGTGGGGCAGCCGGCCGCCCCCACCCGTTCGGCCAGCCGTTGGTCCTGGTGGGTGACCCCCGATGTGGCATCGATGATCAGCAGGGCGATGTCAGCCCGATCGAGTGCGTCGAGGGCCCGCAGCACCGAGAAGTACTCGGTCCCCCGTTCGGTGCGCGACTTTCGGCGCATTCCGGCCGTGTCGATGAAGCACACCGTTCCTTCCGGGGTCTCCACCACGGTGTCCACCGCGTCGCGGGTGGTCCCCGGCGCATCATGGGTGACCGATCGTTCGTCACCCACCAGGCGGTTGAACAGTGTCGACTTCCCCACGTTGGGTCGACCGACGAGAGCCACCCTGGGAACTTGGCTTCCGGCCCCCCGGTCCGGCGGCACGCCGGCGACGTCGGGTCCGGCGCTGTCAGCCCCGTGCTCCCCGACGGCCGTGCCCTCGGCCTTGTCCGCGTCTCGGCCACCACCATCGGACACAGCGGGGGTGGGCAACAGGCTGACCACATCGTCGAGCAGGTCACCGGTCCCCCGCCCGTGCAGGGCGCTCACCGGCCACGGCGGGCCCAGTCCGAGGCCCATGGCATCCCAGGCGTCGGCCTCGCGCTGGGACGAGTCAACCTTGTTGACCACCACCCGCACCGGTCGGCCCGATCGCTTGAGCACCCGGGCCACCGCCAGGTCCTCGTCGATGACCCCCACCGTCACATCCACCACCAGCAGGACCACGGCGGCGTCGGCGATGGCCCGCTCCGCCTGCGCGGTGACCTGGGCATCGAGGGGGTCGTTGCTCGACAGCCATCCGCCCGTGTCGACCACGGTGAACCGGTGCCCGCACCACTCGGCCTCGAGCTCCTTGCGGTCACGGGTCACCCCGGGGCGCTCCTCGACCACTGCCGCCCGGCGTCCGACGATGCGATTGACCAGGGTCGACTTGCCGACGTTGGGACGGCCGGCGATGACGACCAGCGGCCGCTCGCTCGCTGTGAGGCTGTCGTCGGGGGCGGTGGTGGTCATCGGGAGGCGCCCAGGGCCACCGGGACGCGCTGGGTGACCGCCACCGGCACCTTCGGCACTGACTTCGACGGTGAGGACGCCGCCGCCGGGACCGGCGCGCCCTCGAGGGCGTTGCGCAGGGAGAGGCCGTCGGTCGGGACCACCTCCACGGTCCGGGGCAGGTCGGCGACGGTGAGGTCGTCGAGGAATCGGCCCTCGGACAGGCACGAGTCGGGCAGCAGGTAGCGGTGCCCGGTGGGCTGGCCCTCCAGTACCTCGGTCAGGTCGGCACCGGTGAGGAGACCCGACACCCCGATGTTGCCCCCGAAGAAGTGGTTGACCACGGGCACCAACCGGATGTCGTCCCGGGCCAGGGAGTCGACCAGGGGGCCGAGCACCCGCGCTCCGTACTCGCCGGTCAGGATGGCGATGGGCGCACGCGTCGGCGCCGAGGGCGCGGTGGCCGGTGCCCGCGGGGCCCGGTAGCCCGCCGCCGGTGCGCCGTCCACGGCAGCGAAGAACCCGGGCCGGACGCCGAGTGCCGCCCGCTCGTCGCCACCGAAGGCGGCCTCGAAGGCGCGGGCCATGCCCAGGCCGTTCTCGTGCTGCGGGAATCCCTCATAGGTGCGCGCCGGAGGAAAGGGCCGGCCGGCCATGAGGTAGTACTCGTCGGCGGCGAAGACCATCCGTCGTCCGATGGCGGTGACGAAGATGTCCTGCCACTCGGCCACCACATCGCAGACCGCGCCCGCTTCGTCCGGGGTGTGCGGTCGCATGGCGCTCTCGTGGGAGAACCGGCTCACCCCGAGCGGGACGCAGGCCACGGTGGCCAGGGCCGGATAGCGGTCGAGGACGCCGGCCAGGGTGTCGTGCAGGACGACCCCGTCGTTGCGACCGGGGCACACGACCACCTGACCATGGACCTCGATCCCGCCATCGAGCAGGGCCGTGAGCCACCTGAGGCTGGTGGCCCCCCGCCGATTCCGCAGCATGTCGGCCCGGACGTCCGGATCGGTGGCGTGGATGGACACGAACAGCGGGCTGAGCCGTTCGGTGAGGACGCGTTCGAGGTCCATCTCGGTGAACCGGGTCAGGGTGGTGAAGTTGCCGTACAGGAACGACAGCCGGTAGTCGTCGTCCTTCAGGGACAGGCTGCGGCGCATCCCCTGGGGCAGCTGGTGGATGAAGCAGAACTCGCAGTGGTTGTCGCACGTTCGGACCCGGTCGAAGACGGCCGAGGAGACCTCGGCGCCGAGGGGCTCACCCGGCTCCTTGGCCACGCGGAGGCTGATGGGATCACCGTGTCCGCGACGGCGGACGACGAGGTCCAGATCGGGCTCGTCGACCAGAAGGCTGTACTCGATGACGTCACGCGGCGACCGCCCGTTGAGGAGGAGGAGCTCGTCCCCGGGCCGCAGCCCGGACAGGTC
>DASZJN010000083.1:0-7886 GCA_035948045.1 Acidimicrobiales bacterium
CATCGGCCGGGGAAGGCTCATCGCCGACACCACGGTGGACGACTTCATCAGCTCGAATACCGAGGCCACCGTGCTGGTGCGCTCGCCCGAGTCATCTCGACTGGCCGAGGTGCTCACCTCGTCGGGGGCCTCGGTGGTCAATGGCGACAACGGATCGCTGCTCGTCACCAGGGCGCGCTCCTCCCAGATCGGGGACGCGGCCCACGCCGCCGGCATCGCCCTGCACGAGCTGTCGCCCCAGCAGGCGAGCCTCGAGGAGGTCTTCATGGACCTCACGTCCGACGCCGTCGACTTCCACGGCAGCACCAGCGCAACCACCCCGGTCTCGTCGTGACGACGCTGGCCGTGTCACTTCCGTCGACCGAATCCGGCCGTGCCGGACTTGGCCAGGCGATCCGCTCGGAATGGACCAAGTTGCGATCGGTGCGATCCACCTGGATCTCCCTGGCCGTCATCGTGGTCGCGGGCATCGGCCTCTCCGCTCTGGTCTCCAACGTCGAGGCCACCCGGTGGGCCGGCCTCGGCCCGGTCGACCGGGCCCAGTTCGACCCGGTCCGGTTCTCCCAGACCGGGGAGTTCCTCTCGCAGTTCGTCGTCGGTGTGCTCGGGGCGCTCATCGTGACCTCGGAGTACTCCACCGGATCGATCCGGACCACACTGGCGGCCATGCCGCGCCGGACGACGGTGCTGGCCGCCAAAGCGGTGGTGGTGGGGGTGGTGGTCTTCGTGGTCACCCAGATCACCGCCTTCATCTCGTTCTTCGTGAGCCAGGCCGTGCTGACCGCGCACGGCGGCCGGGCGCTGCCGGCCGACAGTTCGATCCTGACCCAGCTGCGGAGCCGGGTCATCCCGGTGGTGACCCTGGCCAACGGCGGGGCCGTGCGCGCCGTGATCCTCTGCGGCGTCTACCTGACCCTGCTGACCCTCCTCGCCCTCGGGATCGGATTCATCCTCCGGCACACCGCCGGGGCCATCTCGCTCTATGTCGGGCTCCTGTTGGTCATCCCGCTGGTCATCGGGATCCTGCCCTCGAGCATCAGCGGCTCGATCGAGAAGTACCTGCCCTCCAATCTCGGTCTGGCCATGATCGTGGTCACCACGCGGAAGACGGACTTCGCCGGTGTCCTCCTCTCGCCGTGGGCGGCGACCGGGTTGCTGGCCCTCTATGCGGCGGTCGTCGTGGCGCTGGCCGTTTGGGTCTTGGCCCGCCGGGACGCCTGAGTATCCGGCACCCGGGAGGCGCCAGTCGGCGGGCGAGTCCCGTCCGTCGAGCAGAGCCTCGTCAGTCGAGGAGCTCCTCGGCCAGCAGGTCCATGAGGAGGGCGTCGTGCCACGAGCCCTCGGGCCCCCGTTCGCTGCGGCGCCGGATGCCCACCGGCCGGAACCCGACCTTCGAGTAGCAGCGGATGGCGGCCCGGTTGTCGGCCGCCGGATCGATCTCCAGGCGGTGGTGGCCGTGGTCCCTGATGAGGTGGCGGGCCATCGTGCGCACGGCATCCTCCCCGACCCCCTGCCCGTGGATGGCCGGGTCGACGTAGATGTCGATGCTGGCGTACCGGTAGTCCGGCTCCTCCTCTGACGACCACTGGATCCAGCCCACCACCCGCCCGGCCCGTTCGATGACATAGGGGGTCGACCCCGGCTCGTCCAGGTCGTCCTCGATGGCCGCGGCCAGATCGTCACCGCCCCGCCAGTAGGCGTAGACCTCGGGCGACTGGCGGATCGGCAGGAGGGCGGCGACGTCAGCCCGGGATGCGAGGCGGAGCCGGACCCGCCACCCGTCGAGCGTGGTCATGACCGTCAGCGTAGGCCCGGGTCCGTAGGGCCCTCCGTTGGAGCCGGGTGGTGAGGACCGTGCAGGAGAGGCGCTTGGGGGAACGCCCCTCCTGCACAGAGCCGGGCTGCCGGTCGGACCCGCCTACTTGTGGCCGAACACCTTCAGCGTGTTGTCACCGTCGTCCACGAAGAGCACACCCCGGCCGTGGGGGGCGAGGGTGAGGCCGAACAGGTTGCCCGCCGCTCCGGCCGGGTCGAACTTGGGGGAGGCAACCTGGTGGCCGGAGGGCGTGGTCTCGACGGCGTTCCCATCCCCGGCGTTGACCGTGAGGATGTCGTCGTTCGGAGCCAGGGCCATCCCGAGCGGTCCCTTGAGCGCCCCATCCGAGGACACGGTGATGCCGCCGCCGGGCTCCGGTGCCGATCGGGTCAGGGCCAAGGGAATGGCCGCGATCCGGCTCTTGACGGTATCGGCCACGTAGAGGGTGCCGTCCTCTCCCAGCGCCGAGCCGGTGGGTCCCACCACGAGGGCGTTCGGGTCGGTGCGCTCGGCGAACCCACTGCCGACCACGGTGGAGCCCACCACCTGGGGCGGATTGGTGCCGGCCAGACGCACGTCGAGCCGGACCACCGTCCCCTTGTCGACCGTCGACGGGCTGTGGTCCACGGTCCCGTTCAGGACGTTCGACACGAAGATCTCGGCCCCCCCGCCGCTGCGGACCGCCGTCAGATCCCACGGGCCCTTGATGCTGTCGCCGGACCAGGTCTCGACCGGCGTTCCCGCGCTGTTGAGGACGATGAGGCACCCGGCCCTGGCGGTCGGGGACATCCCGTCTTTGGTGGGCAGGCTTCCGACCACCACCCAGCCGCCGGGCAGGGCGGCGAGCGCAGTCGTGAGGCCAACGCCACCCGGGCAGGGGCCCGGCAGATGGTGCTTGTCGATCTGGGCAAAGGTGGTCACCATCCCCGACGGGGCTATCTCCACGATGGTCGTCCCCGTCCCCTGCAGGTTGGCGGAGTTGTTGAAGTTGCTGACCAGGGTGTCGCCATCAACCAGCTTCCCGACCGACCCGTCGACCACGGTGATGCCGTAGGGATTCAGGTCCCCGTTGGCCGGGACGGTGGACGCCACGTTCGTGACCCTCGAGAAGTGAGAGAGATAGGAGGAAGACGAGGCCGTGGCCGTGCCGGGGAGGGCCAGGGCGCTCCCCAGGGCGAGGCTTCCCATCACGGTTACGGCCACGAGCCGTGCGTGGGGGCGGCTCGACTTCGGGGCGGTGTGCATCCTTCTTCCGATGGGCGGGTGTCTCATCTGCTGATCCTCCAGTCGGTCCGCAGGCGCCCGTCGTCAATGGCCAGCCTCTGGTGAGCCCGGCTGTGACTGCTGGGCATCTGTCGTTGCAGGGCATGTTCGGGTGCGGGGCATTCCCCCACCACTGAAGGACTACGTCTCCGGGTACCCGGATGTTCAACGAACGCTCGACTCACGAGGTGCGGCAGCAGGCGGGCCCGGTTCAGTCGGTCGGCCCGTCGGTGGCGGGCCCGGCCGGGAGACCGCCCCGCGGGACGGGTGTTCCTATCGGCAGCGCCGGACGGAGGTTGCTAGACCAGGCGTCGATCGTTGGCCCACTTGGCCAACTCGTGGCGGGTCGAGAGCTGCAGCTTTCGCAGCACCGCCGAGACGTGCGACTCGACGGTCTTGGGGGAGATGGTCAGGTCTCGGGCGACTTCCTTGTAGGTGTAGCCGCGGGCGATGAGCCGCAGCACCTCGCGCTCGCGGGGTGAGAGCTGGTCCAGCTCCGGATCGAGCCCGGCGGGCGGCTCGGGCCCACCGGCGCCGCCGGCAAAGGCGTCGAGGACGAACCCGGCCAGCCGCGGCGAGAAGACCGCATCGCCCGCTCCGACCCGGTACACGGCGCGGAGCAGCTCCTCGCCGGAGATCGTCTTGGTGACGTAGCCACGCGCCCCGGCCCGGATGACGGCGATCACATCCTCGGGGGCATCGGAGACCGACAGGGCCAGGAACTGCACCTCCGGATGGTGCGGTATCACTCCCTGCAGCACAGCCTGGCCGCCCCCTCCGGGGAGGTGGACATCGAGCAGGACCACATCGGGAACCCGTTCATTGACCAGCTCGATGGCGGAGGCCACGTCGTCGGCCTCACCGACGACGTCCACCGCGTCCCCCAGTTCGGCCCGAACTCCGGACCGGAACATGGCATGGTCGTCGACCAGGAAGATCCGCGGTCGACCGAGGTCGGTCACGTGACCAGTTCCCGCCGGGGCATCGAGAGCTCGACCTCGGCGCCCTCACCCACCGACGAACGGATGACCACCGAGCCCCCGAAGCGGGTCATGCGGGCCCGGATCGACTGGGCGATGCCCCGGCGGTCCTCGGGGACGGCGTCGGGGTCGAAGCCCTGCCCCCGATCGCGGACGTAGAGCATGACGGCGTCCCGCTCGACTTCGGCGTAGACGGAGACCTGTCCTGCCCCCGACCACTTGGCGGCGTTGACGGTGGCCTCCCGGGAGGCATCGAGCAGCGCCCGCAGCCCGTCGGTGAGCTCGCAGTCGCCGACCACCACCACGTGCACCGTGATGCCGTGATCGGCTTCGATCTGCCGCTGGATCAGGCCGATGCCCTCGGCCAGCGTCGTCGCCTCTTCGCCTACCGTGCCCGGGGGCCGGCCCTCGAACAACCATGACCGGAGCTCCCGCTCCTGGGCGCGGGCCAGACGCACCACATGCTGGGGGTCGTCGGCCGAGCGCTGGATGAGGGCCAGGGTCTGGAGGACCGAGTCGTGCACGTGCGCCGCCATCTGGGAGCGCTCCTCGGCCATGGCCCGCGCCTGGCGTTCGGACATCAGGTCGCGCACGAGACTCAACCACCAGGGGCCGAAGACGACCACGATGGCCGCGATGACCAGGAGGGCGCCGCCGACCGGTCGCAAGGCCGCGCTCGTGGGGTGCCCCAGCATCAGGACCAGGAGTCCGCCGACACCCAGCACGATGCCCAGCGCCACGCGCATGATCAGGGTCCGGCGTGTGTGGCGGTCGGCGCCGGTGTGGAGCATGGGAATCAGGTCGTCGTTGATCCACACCCTCTCGGCCTCACTGGCGTTGCGCCGGATCAGGATGGCCCCGCCGGCGGCCAGGAACACCGGCCAGCTGAACGATCCCAGGTAGCCGATGTGCAGGGCTGCCGCCACGATCTGCACCACGACGAGAGCCGGAATGATGGCGATGACCAGTCGGATGCCCCGGCGATCGGTGACGGCGCGGGAGAAGATGGTCGTGGTCTCGCCCTGGAGGGGCAGGAGGAGCCAGGCCAGGGCGTAGACGAGGACGCCGACGCCGCTCCCCAGTGAGAGCAGGACGAATCCGATCCGGACCAGGGTGACGTCGATGCCCGTGGCCAGGGAGATGCCGCCACAGACGCCGGCCAGCACCCGCGTGTCAGAGCTGCGCCGGATGGGCCCCCGCCAGCGTCCGTGGAAGCGGCGGCCCCGGGGGCCGTGGCGATGTCTCCACTCGGGCGGGCACCAGGACCCGGCATGCCCGCCCCGGTCCCCGCGCCATGACGTGCCCGGGGGGGCGGGAGTCTGAGCCCTGTCGGCTCGGTCCTCGTCAGGCGCATCGGTGCCGCGATCGGTGAATTCGGTGATACCCGATGATCGCGCACCGAGGTGCCGATGGCCATCAGGGATGACCCTGACCCGAGGGGGTCGGATTCAGGGTCCGACCAGGGTCATTCCCGATTTCGCCCCGCCCCGGGGGCGATCAAGCTGACGGCATGGAACCTTCCGACTCTCACAGCGAACCATCAGGGCGATCGGGTGGCGACCCCGACCTCTCCTCGGCCGGGGGCGGCACGGCCACGCTCCCCGGGGAGCGCCTCCACCGATCGCGGGACCATCGGATGCTGGCCGGCGTGGCGTCGGGTCTGGCCGACTACTTCGACGTCGACCCGATGCTCGTCCGCATCGGATTCGTGGTGCTCACGCTGGTCGGCGGGCTGGCCGTCCCCCTGTATCTGGCCGGTTGGCTCCTCATCCCCGAAGAGGGATCCGACCTCTCGGTGGCCGAGGAGCTGTTCGCCCGTGAGCGGGCCCGATGACCCCGGGGCCCCGTTCATCCGGATCGATCTGAGAGGACACACAATGCGCTACCGCTGGGACCCCGCCTACCCGACCCGTGGCTACCGGGCCAGCCCCTACGCCGACAGCGACCTCCGAGCCTCCGACGTCGAGCGCAACGAGGTGGCCGACAAGTTGTCCCGCCACTTCGCCGATGGACGACTCGACCAACCTGAGTTCAAGGCGCGCCTCGACAAGGCGATCGGGGCCAAGACCCGCGGCGACCTCGACGGCCTGTTCGACGACCTCCCCCGGCTGGCGGACGAGCCGCCGCCACCGCGGTCACGCCGCCGTCGGCTCATCCCCCTGGTCTTCATCATCGCCCTCGCGGCCGTCGTGGCGTCTTCGACCATCGAGGCGGTGCATGTGCCGTGGTTGCTGGTGGTGCTGCTCGGCGTCTTCCTGTGGCACCGGGCCGGCCGGCATCGCCACGCCCACCGCGATCACGTGGAGATCGGCCGGTAACCCCCATGACGCCGACACCCTACGAACGGGACTGCAAGCTCTTCGTGTCCAAGGAGCCCAGTCGCTTCCCGTCCGAGGCGCGGGGTCCAACACCCCGGGGCCTGTGCGCCCCGGCATCGGTGGGGCGCCGGCAGCCTGCGATCACACCGGTGCGCCCGCCTCCCACCGGTCGCCGCCGATGGTCTCGAATTCGAGCTCGGGTTCTGGCCTGGACCCCGGTTCGGTCTGCACATCGTGGCGCGATGCCCGGATGAGGCCGGCGGAGGCTCCGGCGGCCAGCAACAGCAGGATGGCGCTGACGGTGAAGGCGGTCGTGTAGCCGTGGACCACCGCCGCCCGGGCCGTGGCCCGGGTGTGCACATGGCTGGCCACGAAGGTGGCCGCCGCCGAGGCGGCGATGGTGTTGAGCAGGGCGATCCCGAGCGAGCTGCCGACCTGTTGGGTGGTGTTGACCAGTGCGCTGGCCACCCCGGCGTCCTTGGCATCGACCCCGATCAGCGCGGTGCTGCTCATGGGGACGAAGGCCATGCCCATGCCGAAGCTCACGATGATCTCGGGCAGCAGGACGTGGGCCACATACGTGCTGTCGACGCCCAGGCGGGTGAACCACAAGAGGCCGGCGGAGCCCAGCAGGAGCCCGATGACCATCAGCGGTCGGGGGCCGGACCTCGGGAGCAGTCGGCTGGCCACGCCCGCACCGATGATGATCCCGCCCGAGAAGGGGAGGAAGGCGAACCCGGTCCGGAGGGCCGAGTAGCCGAGCGTGCCCTGGAAGAAGTAGGTGAGGAACAAGAAGGTGCCGAGCATGGCGCCCCCCACCAACAGGGCAGCCAGGTAGGCGCCGCCACGGTTGCGGTCGAGCACCACCCGCAGGGGCAGGAGCGGGTGGGGGGATCGCATCTCGATGGCCACGAAGGCGGTCAGCACGGCCAGAGCGCCGCCCAGCAGCGCCAGCGTCATGGGCGCTGCCCATCCGTGGGTGCCAGCGGTGGTGAACCCGTAGACGAGCAGGAACAGGCCGGCGGTGGCGGCAATGGCCCCCGGGACGTCGTAGCCGGATCGTGACGTCGCCCGGCTCTCGTTGATGACCCGGCTGGCGGCGAAGGCGGCGATGAGGGCGATGGGCACGTTGATGAGCAGCGTCCACCTCCACGACGCCAGTTGGGTCAGCGTGCCCCCGAGGACCAGCCCGATGGCGGCCCCGCCCCCGGAGATGCCGCCGTAGACGCCGAAGGCCCGGGCCCGCTCGTGCGGCTCGGTGAAGGTGACGGTGAGGAGCGAGAGAGCCGCGGGGGCCATGACGGCGGCGAAGGCTCCCTGCAGGGCACGGGCGCCGAACAGCATGGCCGAATTCTGGGCCAGACCGCCGAGCGCGGACGCGGCGGCGAACCCCAGCAGCCCGACGAAGAACATACGGCGCCGGCCCAGGTAGTCGGCGATCCGCCCGCCGAGCAGCAACAGGCTGCCGAAGGACAAGGTGTAGGCGGTCATGACCCACTGGCGGTTGGC
>DASZJN010000084.1:0-4698 GCA_035948045.1 Acidimicrobiales bacterium
TTGCTCGTCCCCTCCGGTCAGAACCAGTCCGACCCCTTCCTCTACCTCTCGGGGGGTCGGTACTTCCTCTACGCCAGCGGCGGGCCCCAGACCCCTGTGGTCAACGTGCCCGTGGCCTCGGCCACGACATTCGACGATTGGAGCCCGGTCAGCGACGCCCTGCCTGTGCTTCCTCCCTGGGCGGTCCCCGGCTACACGTGGGCCCCCGACATCCACCGGTTCGGCTCGACGTATGTGCTCTATTTCACCGCCTTCGTTCGGGGGACCTCACCATCCATGCAGTGCATCGGGGACGCCGTCGGCACCGCGCCGGACGGCCCCTTCACCGCGCTCAGGACTCCGTTCATCTGCCAAGCCGACCAGGGCGGCTCGATCGATCCGCGGGTGTTCACCGACGCCAACGGAGCCAATTGGATGCTCTGGAAGTCCGACCAGAACATCGGCGGGTCCGACACGCCGACGAAGATGTGGTCGCAGCCCCTGACGGCCAGCGGGCTCGGCCTCGGCGGCCAGCCGTCGGAGCTCATGGGTCCCGATGAGAGTTGGCAGGGCAGCATCGTCGAGGCGCCCGACATGGTGGAAGTCGGTGGCGCCTACTGGATCGTCTACTCGGGCAATTGGTTCAACCAGCCCAGCTACGGCATCGGAGCGGCCCGCTGCACCGGGCCGGCCGGTCCCTGCGCCGACACTTCCCCGCATCCCTTGCTCGGGACGAACCAGCAGGGCGAGGGGCCGGGCGAGGCCTCGGTGTTCAAGGACTCCGCCGGGGTCTGGATGCTCTACAGCCCGAAGCGGTCACTGGCCCCCAGGCCCGACCCTCCGCGCCCCATCTACATCACCCGACTGGGCTTTGCCAGCGCCGGGCCCTATCTGGCCGCAGGCGGGCCTCCCCCGAGCCTCGTGGCGCTCACAGCCGTGCCCCTGTGGTCAGGGTCGTAGGCGCTGGAGCTCGGCGGCCACCGCCTTGCCGTCGGCCTGGCCCCGTGTGGCCTTCATCACGAGGCCGGTGAAGAACTGGGACAGCTTCTTGCGATCGGCATCGTCACCGTGGCAGTAGCGCTCCCAGTCCTCGGGATGGGCCGCCACCACGTCGGCCACCGTGGCGGCCAGGGAGTCCTCGGACATGGCCTCGAATCCCCTGGACGCGGCGATGGCAGCCGGGTCGCCGCCGCCGGCGGACAGCAGGTCGGCCAGCACGGCCTTGGCCTGGGTGGCGGACAGCGTGCCGGCCGCCTCCATGGTCAGCAGGGCCACAAACGGCTCCGGGTCGAGGTGGCGGGCCGCCTCGACGTCGGTGGCCGCCTCGTTGGCTGTGCGGGCCAGGGCCAACCCCGAGCCGACCCCCCCCGCCACCGCCGCCATCACCAGTCCGTCCAGACCCAGGTCGACCACGGTGGCCACCTGGTCCGCCTGTGACTCCGTGACGTCCCCGGCGTCGCGCAGCAGCTCGATCAGGCGGGCGCGCCTGACCGCGGGCATGGGACCCATGGTGTCGCCCACGGCATCGATCCACTCGCTGTCGGGGACCAGCGGCACCAGGTCGGGCTCGAGGAAGTAGCGGTAGTCGTAGGCATCCTCCTTCGACCGCAGGGCCACGGTGCGCCCGGCATCCTCGTCCCAGTGCCGGGTCTGTTGGACCACCCGCTCCCCCGACTCGATGAGGGCGATCTGCCGGTCCGCCTCATACTCGACGGCGCGGCCCAGCGATCGGACCGAGTTGAGGTTCTTGATCTCGCAGCGCGTGCCGAACGGTTCGTCGGGCGATCGCCGCACCGACACGTTGGCGTCGACCCGCATCGATCCCTCCTCCATCTTGCCGTCCGACGCACCGGAGGCGATCAGCACCGCTCGGAGCTCGGCGGCGTAGGCACGGGCCTGGGCCGAGGAGCGCATGTCCGGGGCGCTCACGATCTCCACCAGCGGCACTCCCGACCGGTTGTAGTCGACCAGCGAGTAGTCGGCGCCGTGGATACGCCCGGACGCCCCGGCATGGGACGTCTTGCCGGTGTCCTCCTCCATGTGGGCCCGTTCGATGCCCACCCGGGTCCCGTCGGGGAGGTCGAGGTGCCCGTTCACATTGATGGGCTCGTCGTACTGGGTGATCTGGTAGTCCTTGGCCTGGTCGGGATAGAAGTAGTTCTTGCGGTGGAAGGTGGACGGCCTGATCTCGCAGCGCAGCGCGGTGCCGATGGCCATGGCCAGCTCGACCGCCTTCTGGTTGATCACCGGGAGCGAGCCCGGCAGGCCAAGACAGACGGGGCATACATTGGTGTTGGGCTCGTCGCCGAACACGTTGCGGCACCCACAGAACAGCTTGGTGGCCGTCTTGAGCTCGCAGTGCACCTCGAGCCCGATGACCATCTCCCACCCCGGCTTCATACCCGGTCCCCTACGGCCAGGACGGGCGGCGCCAAAGGCGGTGCGGCGGCCTCGACCACCGCGGCCACCTTCAAGATGGTGCCCTCGGACAGGGCCGGTCCCAGCAGCTGCACCCCCACCGGCAGGCCGTCATCGCCGGTCCCGAACGGGACGCTGACGGCCGGATGGCCGGCCAGGTTGGTCGGGATGGTGCAGACATCGGACAGGTACATGGTCAACGGGTCACCCGTCTTGGCGCCGACAGGAAACGCGGTGGTCGGGGTGGTGGGGCCGAGCAGGACGTCGCATCGCCGGTAGGCGGAGGCAAATCCCTCGATGATCTTGGTGCGGACCCGCAAAGCCTGGTTGTAATAGGCGTCCATGTACCCGGCCGAGAGCACGTAGGTCCCGAGCATGATCCGGCGCTTGACCTCCGCCCCGAAACCGGCCGACCTGGTGGCTCTGTTCATGGCCACGGTGTCCGCGGCATCGACTCTGAGGCCGTAGCGGACCCCGTCGTAGCGCGCCAGGTTGGAAGAAGCTTCCCCCGGGGCGATGAGGTAGTAGGCGGACAGACCGAGAGAGACCTCGGGAACGGAGACCTCCTCCACCCTGGCGCCGGCGGCGGCGAGGGCACGAGCCGCCTCGCGGGTGCGGGCCACCACGTCCGGGTCGGCTCCGTCGAGGAACTCGGTGAGCAGGCCCACCGCGAGGCCGGCCACACCGTCATCCAGGACGGAGAGGACGCGCGGCGTCGGACGGTTGAGGGAGGTGGAGTCGCACGGATCGTGACCGCCGATGACGTCGAAGAGGAGGGCGGCATCGGCCACGGTGGTGGCCAACGGCCCGATCTGGTCCAACGAGCTGGCAAAGGCCACCAACCCGTAGCGGGAGACGGTGCCGTAGGTCGGCTTCATGCCCACCACACCGCACAAGGCCGCCGGTTGCCGGATCGACCCGCCGGTGTCCGAGCCGAGCGCCAAAGGGACGAATCCGGCAGCAACCGCGGCGGCCGAGCCTCCTGACGATCCGCCGGGGACCCGGCTGGTGTCGTGGGGGTTGCGGGTGGGGCCGAACGCCGAGCTCTCGGTCGAGGAGCCCATGGCGAACTCATCCATGTTCGTCTTGCCCACCATCACCGCGCCGGCCCGGTGCAGGCGGTCCACCACCGTGGCGTCGTAGGGTGGGCGCCATCCCTCGAGGATGCGCGACGAGCAGGTGGTGGGCACCCCTCGGGTGCACAGGTTGTCCTTCAGAGCCACCGGCACACCGGCCAGCGGTCCCGGGTCCTCCCCTGCATGCACCGTCCGGTCCACGGCGATGGCCTGTTGACGGGCTAGATCCGCGGTGACCAGGTTGAAGGCATGGACCTGGCCGTCACCCGACTCGATCAGCGCCAGGTGCTCCTCGAGGACGTCCACCGCCGATCGCGCCCCCGATCGGACCGCGTTGGCCAGGAACGTCGACGGACGCGGCGAGGTCACGGTGCATCCCCCAGGAGGCGGGGCACCCGGAAACGATGGTCCTCCACCGACGGGGCCTGCCCCAACACCTCGTCCCGGTCCAGTGCGGGGCGGACCTCATCGGGTCGAAGGACGTTGCTCACGGCCATTGCGTGGGCGGTCGGGGCCACGCCGGTCAGGTCCAGGGAGGCCACGTCGGCGGCGTGATCGAGCACCTCGGCCAGCTGACCGGTGAACAACTCGAGCTCGTCCTCGGTGAGCTCGAGCCGGGCCAGATCGGCCACATGGGCCACCTCGTCTCGGGTCAGACGCTCGGGTCCTGTCATCAGGGAGCCACGGTGCCAGGTCCGTCCAGGACCCTGGCGGCAAAGGCCACGACCCGCTCCTCGACAACGGGCGCGTCCCAGTCGAGGGTGGCGACGTGGAAGCTGCGCTCGAGATAGACCCGCTCGACGGGTCCACCCACGGAGGCCGCGAACACGTCACCGGACTCGATCGGCACCACGTGGTCGACCCGGCTGCTCAGGAGCAGGGTGGGGCACCGGATCTCGCCGAGACGCGAGGCGACAGCGTCGACCCCTTCGAACAGGGAGAGGGCCGCAGCCAGGGGTGACCCGGCGTAGGCGGCCTCGACCGCACCCTCCATGGCGATGTCCGAACCGATGCCGTCGACCACTTCGGCACCATCGGCCAGCAGCCCGCGGATCACCTCCCGGTAGTCCTCGGCCGGCGGGTCCACCAGCGGGTTGACTACGGCGATGCCGGCGATGTCGGGATGATGCTGTGCCAGCCAACAGGTCAACGTCCCCCCCATCGACAGTCCGGAGACCACGATCTTGTCGCACCGTGCGGACAACGCCTGGTAGGCGGACTCGGC
>DASZJN010000085.1:0-4523 GCA_035948045.1 Acidimicrobiales bacterium
TGGAGGGCACGCCGGCCGGCCGCCTCTATCCGCTGACCCGGGACGAGCTCGTCGAATGCACGGCGCTGATGGCAGGAGTCCGCACCGGTCACCTCGACGTGCTCCAGCTCCCGGTGGCTCCCCTCGACATCCTGGCCCAGCAGTTGATCGCGGAGGTGGCGGCCGCCGAGGAGTGGGAGGTCGACGCCCTCTACGACCTGGTTCGGGCGGCCGAGCCCTATGCCCGGCTCTCCCGGGAGGTCTTCGACGAGGTGGTCGAGCTCATCTCCTGGGGAATTCAGACCGGCAGGGGTCGCCGGGGCGCCCACCTCCATCACGACGCCGTCAACGGCCGGTTGCGGGCCCGGCGCGGCGCACGTCTGGCCGCGCTCACCAGCGGGGGCGCGATCCCCGAGACTGGGGACTACCGCGTCGTCCTCGATCCCGAGGGGATCACCGTGGGGTCGGTGCACGAGGACTTCGCCGTCGAGGCCACCGCCGGCGACATCTTCCTGCTGGGCACCCATTCGTGGCGGGTGGTCAAGGTCGAGACCGGCACGGTGCGCGTCCTCGACGCCGGCGACCTCCCGCCCACCATCCCGTTCTGGCTGGGCGAGGCACCGGCACGGACGGCGGAGCTGTCCGAGGAGGTCGGGTCGTTGCGAGCCGATCTCGAACCGCCGTTGGCCGCGGGGGACGGGGACGGAGCCCGCCGTGCCGTCCGCGATCGAGCAGGGGTCTCCGCCGAGGTGGCCGACCAGGTGGTGGCGTACCTGGGCGCCGGGCTGGCCGCGCTCGGTGCCCTCCCCACCCGGGACCGGATCGTCATCGAGCGGGTCTTCGACGAGAGCGAGGGGACCCAGCTGATCCTGCACTCCCCCTACGGCGGCCGCATCAACCGGGCACTGGGTCTGGCCCTTCGGAAGCGCTTCTGTGTGTCCTTCGACTTCGAACTGCAGGCTGCCGCCGACGACGACACGGTGGTCCTCTCGCTCGGGCCACAGCACAGCTTTCCGTTGTCCCAGGTGCCCAAGATGCTGCAGAGCCGCACGGCGGTGGACGTCCTGACCCAGGCCGTGCTCCCCCACCCGATGCTGGCCGCTCGGTGGCGGTGGAACTTCAACCGGGCGTTGGTGCTCCCCCGCTCCCGAAATGGCCAACGGCGCCCGATCCATCTCCAGCGCATGGAGGCCGACGACCTCCTGGCCGCCTGCTGGCCGGCCCTGGCCGCCTGCCAGGAGAACGCCGCTCCTGGCCCGGTCACCGTCCCCGACCACGTGCTGGTGCGACAGACGGTGGACGATTGCCTGACCGAGCCGCTGGACGCCGCCGGATTGGTGGCCCTGCTCGAGGAGCTCGAGTCCGGCCGGGTCGCCGTGCATTTCGTGGAGTCGGCGGAACCGTCCCCGTTGGCCCACGGGATCCTGACCGGGCGCCCCTTCACCTTCCTCGACGGCGCCCCCCTGGAGGAGCGGCGCACCAGAGCGGTGGCCGTCCCGCGGGGCCTGGGCCCGCTCGGGCCCTCCGGCCTGCCCGTCGCCGCCGCCGAGCTGGGCCCACTGGACGAGCGGGCCACCGCCGAGGTGCTGGATCAGGTGCGACCCCAACCCCGCACGCCCGACGAGCTCCACGATCTGCTCCTGTCACTCGTGCTCTGCCGTCCGGTGGCCATGTGGGACCACTGGTTCGAGCAACTCCGGACGGACGGTCGGGCCAGCCTGGTGGGCGGGGCGTGGGCGCCGGCCGAGCGCCTGGGCATGGCTCGAGCCGTCCAGCAGTCGCTGACCGACCCCATGGGGGACAGCGACGAAGCGGTGGCCGAGTGCGTGGGTGGCCACCTCGAGGTGGCCGGCCCGGTCACCGTCGACCAACTGGTGGCCGATGAACCTCTCCCCACGGGCTCGGTGCTCGGTGCACCGGTCACCGCCGCACGGGCCCGCACCGGCCTCGGCCGCCTCCAGGCCAGCGGGTCGGCCATCGAATTGCCGGACGGCCGATGGTGCGCCCGCCACCTCCTGGTGCGGCTGCACGCGGCCAGCCGGGGACGACGACGCCGGCACGTGGAGCCCGCCAGCATCACCGACTTCGTGCGGTTCCTGGCCTGTTGGCAGCACGTGGCCACGGGGACCAAGGTCGAGGGGCGCGCCGGGTTGCTGGCCGTCATCGAGCAACTCCAGGGCCACGAGATCGCGGCGGGCGAATGGGAGCGCCATGTGCTCCCCGCCCGAGTGGCCGGCTACGACCCGCGCTGGCTCGACGAGCTCTGTTTGGCCGGTGAGGTGGCATGGGGTCGCCTGACGCCGCGGCCCGAACCGAGCCCTGCGGGTGGCGACGACGAGCCCCTGGCCTCGACGCGGCGGGGGTCCACCACGCCCTCGCCGGCGACACCACTGGCCCTCGTGACCCGTCAGGACCTGGCCTGGATGCTGGCCGCAGTGCGGATGGACAAGGGTCTGAGCGAGCCCGCCGCCGGCGCTTCGGCCGACATCCTCGCCGCCCTCCGGGCCGGAGGCGCCTGCTTCCGGTCGGAGCTGGCGCCGGCGTCCGGTCGATTGGGCGCCGAGGTGGACGAGGGCCTCTGGGATCTGGTGGCCCGTGGCATCGTCACCGCCGACGCCTTCTCTGCCGTCCGGTCACTCCTGTCGGCACGGAACCGCCGGCGACCCGGAGCGCGCCGGGGTGTGGCCCGACGGGCCGCGCTGGGACGTCAGCGAGCACCGCTCGGCAGCGGCGTGGGCGAAGGTCGCTGGTCGCTGCTTCCCGAGCCGGACGGCGCGGACACGGGATCGCCGGGCGGACCGCCGGTCGAGGAGCTGGCCGAGGCCGTGGCCTGGCAGCTGCTGGCCCGCTGGGGGGTGACCAGCTGGGAGCTCTGGTCGCATGAGTCCTATCGCATCCCCTGGCGCGAGGTGATCCGGGCCCTGCGTCGGTTGGAGGCCCGCGGGCAGGTCCTCGGGGGGCGATTCGTGGCCGGGCTGTCGGGGGAGCAGTACGCGCTCCCGGAGGCCGCATCCCTGCTCGCCGACGTGCGGCGGGACACCGCCAGGGGGGCAGACGTGGTGGTGGCGGGAGCCGATCCGCTCAATCTGACCGGGGAGCTGCTGGGCGGTCCGCGGGTCCCCGCCATCCGGTACCGGGCCGTGCGCTACCGCGACGGCGTCCCCGGCGAGCAGGACCCGGTCGCCCGGGCCCTCTGATCCGGGTCGTCCACCCGGTCGGTCCGGCCGAGGGTGGACCGGGAGACGGTCGTCATGTCCCTGGGCGCCAATCGGGGTGGAGATCATGGGTCAGGGCCAGCTTCTGGGCTCGAACGGTCTGGCCGTTCTCCACGCCGTCGGGCCGCTCGGCCAACCAGGCGATGGCCGCCGCCGGCACGGATGGGGGTGCTCCCGTGTAGCGGCCGACCAGGCCGAGGGCGGCGGCGTTGACCTGCTGGCGCTCGGTCTCGACGTAACCGGGATCGACGTTGTAGGCACGGATGCCCTGATCGCCGAGCTCGACCGCCAGCAGGGGCGCGAACCGGTGGAACGCGCTCTTGGACGCGGCGTAGGCCAGACCCCAACCGCCCTGGCCGACCGGCCCCGGCGGGTCGGCGGTGGCCGTGTGCGAGGTGACGTCGACGATGGTGCCGCTGCCTCGGTCCAGCATCCCGGGAAGCACCGCCTGGATGAGGACGAACTGGGCCACAACGTTGGCGGCCAACTTCGCCTCCAACTGGTCGACGCCCAACTCCATCAGCGGGACCATGCTTCCCGGACCGGTGTCGACGGCGTTGTTCACCAGGAGGTCCACCCCACCCCATTCGGCGATGACCCGGTCCACCGAACGGCGCAGGGCCGAATGGTCGTGCAAGTCGGCGACCAACTCGAGGGCCCGGGCGCCGGAGTTGCGAACCAGGGCCCCCGTTTCCTCGAGGCTGCCCGGGAGGGCACGCCCCTTGCCCGTGTCCGAGTCGTCACGGCCCTCCCCGGTTCGAACGGTGCGCCCGGCCATGGCCACGTCCCAACCGGCCCGGGCCAGGGCCACCGCGGTGGCCTTGCCGATGCCACGGGTAGCCCCGGTGACCAAGGCTCGTCTCGGTGCGGGGTCGCTGGGCATCCTCGGGTTTCTAGCAGAGCACATGGCCGGCACGGTCCGCCGCACCGCAACCTACGTCCCGGGCCTGCCACGGAGGGCCGAGCCCGATCACGCGTCTCCTCCGGCGGCGAGAACGCCGGACTCAACCAGGGCCCGCCGCGCCTCGGCCACGCCGCGGACGTGCTCGGCCAGGAATCCGGACGACCTGGCGGCGTCGGTGTTGAGCGCATTGTCGTCGAGGAACAGCACCCGGCCGGGATCCACCGGGAGGCGGTCGGTGATCTCGGCGAAGACCGCCGGGTCCGGCTTCACCAGGCCGAGGTCGAAGGAGAGGAAGGAGTAGTCGAACACCTCGAGAATGGGCCAGCGGTCAATCTGGTGTTCCCAGTGCAGGAGGTTGGTGTTGCTGAGGCAGCCGATGGGCAGGAGGCGCTGCACCTCGGCGAGCAGGTCTGAGGCTCCGGGCA
>DASZJN010000086.1:0-6309 GCA_035948045.1 Acidimicrobiales bacterium
GACCTGGTGCATCAAGACGCTCGGGAACGTCTCGCAGCCCTTCACCTACAAGGGCGAACCGGCCTCCAACTTCGCCGGCACCTCGGTGTTCACCGAATCGACCATCATCAAGGAGGTCCAAGCGGTCAAGATCTCCAAGGACGTTCCGATGACGTCAGCCTGCCTCATCGGCTGCGGCGTGCTCACGGGCGTGGGCTCGGTCCTCAACCGGGCCAAGGTGCGGGCCGGTGAGACCTCGGCGGTCTTCGGCGTCGGGGGAGTCGGGCTCAACGTGATCCAGGGCTTGCGGATCGCCGGTGCCAGTCGGATCATCGCCGTCGACACCCTGGTTGCCAAGGAGGGGCTGGCCCGGCAGTTCGGCGCCACCCATTTCGTCGATGCATCGTCCACCGATGCGGTGGCCGCCATCCGCGACATCGTCCCTCCCGACCCTGCCCGGGTGTCCGGGGCCCTGGGCTGGACCGGCGGGGTCACCTGGTCGTTCGACTGCGTCGGTCATCCCGCCGTGCTGCGCAACGCCCTGGATGTGCTCGACTGGGGTGGGAACGCCTTGGCCATCGGAATCCCGCCGCAGGGCACCGAGGTCTCGGTGGACGTGAACGCCCTGGCCTATGTGGATCGCGGCCTGTTGGGGTGCCGTTATGGCTCGTCGCGGCCACAGCACGACATCCCTCTGATGGTCGAGATGTACCTGTCCGGGAAACTGATGCTCGATGAGCTGGTCACCGAGCAGCGCCCGCTCGAGGGCTTCCGGGACATCGTCGAGGACATGGAAGCGGGCAAACTGGCTCGCGGCGTCCTCACCTTCTGACGTCCTCCGGGGACCGGTCGCCGGAGGCAGGTATCGAGGGCCGTCCTGTTACAGTCGACACCGATATGACGGCGCGTCAGATTGAGGGGGAATTCCGGACGGTGGTCGACGTCCTGCGTGCCGCGGCCGTGACCAATGCCGACGTCGAGGCCTACGTCGAGCCTGAGACGTCGACGGCGCCACGACAGTCCATGACCTTCGCCCAGTGGGACCGCGCCGCCGACGGTGTGGCCGGGCTCCTGGCCTGCCATGGCGTCACTCGCGGGTCGGTCGTGTGCCTCTTGCTCCCCAGCTCGATCGACTACATGGTCTGCTATGCCGCCGCCACCCGGCTGGGGGCGGTCACCTCGGGCGTCAACCTCCGTCTCGGCGCCGCCGAGGTGCGCTCGATCCTCGAGCGGACACGTCCGGCCGTCACCGTGGTCGACGACAGGAACGCGGCCCCGGCGGGGCCGACCGGTGCCGTTCTCGACCGGTCTGCGGTCAGCACCGCCAAGGGGGGTCCGGCGCCGGAGGACAGGTCGGAGCTGTCGCCGGGTGACGCGGTAGCCGTGGTGTGGACCAGCGGGACCACGGGGCTTCCCAAGGGGGCGGTGTTCGACCACGCCAGTCTGGCCGCGGTGGCGGCGGGCATCGACGTGCTCTCCGAGCCCGGTGACCGCCGCCTGTCGCCCTTGCCCTTCGCCCACGTGGGATCCATGACCCGGACCTGGGACGAAATCGCCCACGGGGTGACCACGGTGATCACGCCGACGCCGTGGCGGGCAGCCGATGCCATCCGGATCATGGTCGACGAGCGGATCACCGTGGCCCAGGGTGTGCCTACCCAATGGGCTCTCGTTCTGGACCATCCCGGTCTGGAGGGAGCCGACCTGTCGTCGTTGCGTATCGCCGCCACCGGGGCCTCGCGGGTGCCGTCGGAACTGGTGGCCGCCATGCGCCATCGCCTCGGGGTGCCCGTTGTTGTCCGGTACACCTCGACCGAAGCCTCCCTGGGAACGGGAACCGTGCCCGGCGACCCGGACGAAGTGGTGGCGACCACGGTCGGCCGCCCGGTGCCGGGGGTGGAGCTGGCGGTGGCCGATGAGAACGGGGCCGAGCTGCCCCCGGGGGAGGTGGGACGGGTCCGGCTGCGCTCCAAGGCGGTGATGCGGGGGTACTGGGGAGGGCCGCGGGTCGGCGCCGGCTCACCCGGAGTGGCCTACGACCTGGCGGCCACGCGCTCGGTGCTGGCCGAGGACGGCTGGCTCACCACCGGTGACTTCGGTGCACTGGACCGGTCCGGCTGCCTGCGTCTGGTCGGGCGGGCCAACGAGCTCTACATCAGGGGGGGCTACAACGTGTACCCGGCCGAGGTGGAGGCGGCGTTGGGGGGCTCTCCGGGCATCGAGCAGGTGGCGGTGGTCGGCGCCCCCGACCCGGTACTCGGCGAGGTCGGTGTGGCCTTCGTCGTGACGGTCGACCGGGCGCCGATCGATGCCGACGAGTTGCTCGCCGGCCTGCGGGCGGCGGCCCGATCGTCGCTGGCCGACTACAAGGCGCCCGACCGGGTCGTCGTCGTGGACAGCCTGCCCCTCACCTCGATGTTGAAGGTGGACAAGCGGTCGCTGGCCGCCCGGGCCGCTGCCTTGCCGCCAGTCCGACCTGGTCCCGGATCCTCGGGCGGACCCACCCCTGACCGACGACTACCGACGAACGGAGCACGAGCATCATGACAGGCAGATCGATCCCCGCCCAGGGCGGGGTGACCGACGATCCCATCCGGATCGGCACCATGCTCTACACCCTGGTCGAGCCGCATCGGGGCCGTGAGGTGGAGTACAACCGCTGGTACGAGCGGGATCACTTCTACGCCGGGTGTCAGATCGGCGCCTACAACTTCGCCGGTGCCCGCTTCGTGTCCACCGCCCCGCTCAAGGCGCTGCGGCTCCCCCAGGCGGGATCCGGTGCGCCCGAGCCCCTGGTGGCCGATCCGCAGGTCGGCAGTTACCTGGGCGTCTATTACATACTCGACGGCCACCACGACGAGTGGAACCGATGGGCGGTCGATCAGGTCAACGTCCTTCACGCCGCCGGTCGCATGTTCGAGGAGCGTGACCACATCCACACCGGCCTCTACCACTTCGAGTGGGAGCAGCGGCGCGAAGCCGACGGGGTTCCGGCCGAGCTCACGTTGGACCACCGGTTCGCCGGGATGGTCTCGGTGTTCATCGAGCCGGCCGACGGTGTCACACCGGACCGGATCGGTGACTGGTACCGCCAGGACTACCTCCCCTCGGTGCTGCCCGGCTCGGACGTGGCCACCGTGTTGGCGTTCAGCCCCCTCCCGCTGCTGGCCGACGCGCCCGGTGACGTGCCCCGCTCCGAGCAGCTGGAGTCCCGGGTGCTCCTGCTCTGGTTCCTCGACGACGAGCCCTCCGGTTCGTGGGATGGCCTGTTCGCCAAGCACGATGCGGCGGTCTCGACGGCGGGGCTCGGCCGCGTCAAATGGGCCTCCCCCTTCGTCGGCACCATTCCCGGGACCGACACCTACACGGACCTGCTGTGGTCGACCCCGGCGTCGTGACCGACTTCGTCGAACAGTTGGCGGAGCGGACCGCGGCCCGCGGCTGGGTCGGGCCTCCCACGCTGTGGGGGCTGATCGAACGCCGGGCGGAGGCCACCCCCGACGCCGTCCTGGCCCACGAGGACACCGGGCGCGAGCTGACCTTCGCCGGTTACCGCGACGCCTGCCTCCGGGCCGCCGCCGGTCTCTACGCCGACCAGGGCGTCGACCGCGACACCTCGGTGAGCTGGGAGCTGCCCACCTGGAACGAGTCGCTGGTGCTGGTGGGGGCCCTCGCCCGCCTGGGCGCCCGGCAGAACCCGTTGATCCCCATCTACCGGGGTCGTGAGGTCGGCTTCATCACCGAACAGAGCGACGCCTCGCTGCTCATAGTCCCCACGGTGTACCGGGGCTTCGACTTCGAGGCCATGGCCCATGAGATCGCCAGCGAGCGACCAGGCCTGGAGGTGCTGGTGGTCGACCGGGACCTGCCAGACAGAGATCCCGTCGGCCTGCCCGACGTGGGGGCGCACCCGGTCACCGCGGACGAGGCCCCGACGCGCTGGCTGTTCTACACGTCGGGCACCACCGCCGACCCGAAAGGGGCGCCGCACACCGATCTGACGGTGATGGCGTCGGCCCTGGCCATGGCCGAGTGTCTGGACATCCGGTCCGACGACGTGTCGGCCCTGGTCTTCCCCTTCACCCACATCGGCGGGATCGGCTGGCTGATCGCCTCGCTCATGACCGGGTGCCGGCTGCTGATCACGGAGTCGTTCGACCCGGTGGCCACGCCCGCCTTCCTGGCCGACAACCTCGTCACCCTGGCCGGCTCGGGGACTCCCTTCCACCTGGCCTATCTGGCCGCGCAGCGAGCGGCTCCGGGTGAATCGATCTTCCCCCACATCCGGTCCTATCCGGGCGGCGGCGCCCCCAAGCCGCCCCAGCTCCACTACGACCTCCAGCGGGAGATCGGGGGGGTCGGGATCGTATCCGGCTACGGGCTCACCGAGGCCCCCATCGTGGTCATGGCGAACACCGGCGACCCCGACGGGAAGCTGGCCGAGACGGAGGGGAGGCCCACCCCCGGCGTCGAGCTCATCGTGGTGGACCTGGACGGACAGCGGGCCGGGCCCGGACAGGAGGGGGAGATCCGGCTCAAGGGACCCCAGGTCATCCGCGGGTATCTCGACCCCTCGCTCGACGCCGAGGCCTTCGACAAGGACGGGTATTTCCGCAGCGGCGACCTCGGGATCGTCGATACCGAGGGGTACGTCACCATCACGGGGCGCCTGAAGGACGTCATCATCCGCCACGGCGAGAACATCTCGGCCAAGGAGGTGGAGGACCTCCTCTACGCCCACCCGGCGGTGGCTGACGTGGCGGTGATCGGGCTTCCCGACCCCAAGACGGGTGAACGCGCCTGCGCCGTGGTGGCCGTCAAGGCGGGGCAGACCCTCGGGTTCGCCGACATGGTCGACTATCTGAAGGAGCAGGAACTACGGGTGCAGGCCATCCCCGAGCAGCTCGAACTGGTCGACGCCGTCCCCCGCAACCCCGCCGGGAAGATCTTGAAGCACACGCTGCGCGAGCGGTTCGCGTCATCGCCACAGACAGGGAGGGATGCATGAGCCCGATCCAGCGGGTCACACTGGGACAGGGTGGAGCCGAGCACGACGCGGCCAACGCCGCCATCGGGTCGTTCACCGGGCGCCGCTTCGTGGACAAGGTCGCCGTGGTCACGGGGGCCGGCTCCGGCATCGGCCGAGCCGTCGCCTCCCGGTTGGCCGAAGAAGGAGCGAGGGTGGCGGCGCTCGATGTCGCCGCCGACAACCTGGCGGCCACGGTCAAGGACATCGCAGAGGAGGGGGGCACCGCTACCGGGTACCCGTGCGACGTCACCTCGGAGACATCAGTGAACGAGACCGTCGCCGCCCTGGCCGCCGAGGTCGGGCCGCCGACCGTGGTGTGCAACGTGGCCGGCATCGGGGGCTTCTACAACACCGTGGACATGCCGACCGATCGGTGGGAGAGGATCCTGGCCGTCAATCTGACCGGTCCCTTCCTGGTGTGCCGGGCTACCCTCCCCTTCCTGCTCGAGCACGGTGGGTCCATCGTCAATGTGGCCTCCAACACCGCGCTGATGGGCCAGGCCTACTCCGCCGCCTACTGCGCCTCCAAGGCCGGGCTCCTCATGTTCTCGAAGGCCTTGGCCGCCGAGTACCTCTCCCGAGGCGTGCGGGTCAATGTGGTGGCGCCGGGCGGTGTCGACACCCCGCTGATCGGGACCTTCGAACTGCCCGAGGGAGCAGACTTCAAAGAGCTCAGGAAGATCATGACGCCGATGGGGTTCTCCACACCGTCGGAGATCGCCGCCTCCATCGCCTTCATCGCCTCCGACGAATCGACCTACACCACCGGCGCCGTCCTGTCGGTCGACGGAGGATTGACCATCTGAGACCACTTGCCGCCCGACTGCGGCGGCGATGGGCTACCGGGACCCGTGCGGCACCGGCTGCTATGAAGGACGGGCCACGGCTGTATGAAGGACGGGCACCGTTGGCGATCGCCAACCGCCCCGAGTACGCCATCGAGCCAGTCCGGAGGAGGGACGATGCGGCTGGGGAACATGTACGGGCCGGACGCCACCTTTGCCGGGGTACCCCCAGCCGACCTCGACGATCAGGCCAGCTTCGCCGACGCCTTGGCCGTGATCGTGGGCGCGCCCTTCGACGGCGGGACCAGTCACCGGCCCGGGTGTCGCTTCGGTCCCTTGGCCATCCGCACGACGGACTACCTTCCCCATGACGGGAAGCGGCCCAGCCTGGCCCTGGGCGTCGATCCCCTGATCGCCCTCGGGGTGGTCGATGTCGGTGACATCGAGATGCCGTCGGGCGACACCGAACTGTCTCTGTCCCGCCTAGAGGAGGCGGTGGCCCGCATCGCCGCCGGA
>DASZJN010000087.1:0-7133 GCA_035948045.1 Acidimicrobiales bacterium
GCGCTGGTCTTCGAGGAGTTGGGCCGGGCCCTGGTCCCGGGCCCGCTGGTCGCCTCCCATCTGGCCGCCGGGCTGGTCGACGGGGCGGACGACGGCTCCGTCGTGGTCGGCGTGGTCGAGGATCGCCCCACCGGCGGGGGCCACGCCATTCCGGTGGTCATCGAGCATCTCGACGACCTCGATGTCCTGGCCGTGCTCACCGAGCACGGGATGACCTCGGTCGACCCGCGGTCGCTCGGCGCCACCCGGTTGCGACGCCCCATGGACCCGCTGACTCCGGTGTGGTCCGTCCCCGACCTGCCCGAGGGCAGACCTCTGGGCGGCCCGGAGGAGGCGGAGCGTTGGCGGAGGGACGGGGCGGTGCTCACGGCCGCGCTGCAGATCGGCATGGCGGCCTGGACCACCGAGCTGGCCGTCGCCTACGCCAAGCAGCGCCGACAGTTCGGCCGGCCCATCGGGGGGTTCCAGGCGGTGAAGCACCTGTGCGCGGACATGGCGGTGCGCACCGAGGTGGCCCGGTGCGCCGTCCACGCCGCCGCCGTCACCGTGGACCAGGCCGGCGTCGGCGATGCGCTGGTGGCCGCGGCCGGGGCCAAGCTGCTGGCCGACGAGGCGGCGGTGACCAACGGGAGATCGTGCATCCAGGTCCACGGGGGCATGGGCTTCACCTGGGAGGTTCCCGCCCACCTGGCCTACAAGCGGGCCCGCGTGCTGGCCACCCAGTTCGGGACCGACGATCGGCTGGCCGAGGCCCTGGGCCGGTCGCTGGCCGAGCAGGCCCCCGGCCTACGCTGATCCGATGAGCACCAGTCCCATCGCGCCCCCGGTCGATGTCGTCACCGTCCTGCCTGAGGGCCGCACCGTCTACGGGATGCAGCTGCCGATCCAGTCCCAGTCGTCCCTCTACGTGCAGCCCTGGGAGCCGTCGGCGGGACCGGACGAGCTGGCGGCCGTGGCCCTGGCCTGCGAGGCCGCCGGGTTCTTCTACGTCGGTGTGTGCGACCACACGGTCATCCCCGAGCGGTTGGCCGGCGCCATGGGCACCACCTGGTACGACACCATCGCCACCCTCGGGTGGCTGGCCGGGATCACCTCCGACATCCGGCTCCTGTCCCATATCTATGTCATCGCCCTGCGCCACCCCCTGCGGGCGGCCAAGGAGTTCGCCACCGTCGACGCCCTCTCGGGAGGGCGGGTCATCTGCGGGGTGGGCGCCGGTCACGTGAGCGAGGAGTTCGAGCAGATGGGACCCGAGTTCGACCACCGGGGGGCGGCCACCGACGAGGCCATCGCCGGGTTGGCCAGCGGTCTGGTTGACGAGTACCCGGCCCTCGACGGGCCGCGCTGGAAGGCCTCGGGTCTGGGACTGCGTCCGAGGCCGGTGCAGTCGCCCCGCCCTCCCATCTGGGCCGGCGGCTCGTCACCGGCGGCCCTGCGCCGCACCGCCCGGTTCGCCGACGGCTGGCTGCCCCAGTCGCTCGGGGCGGACCCGGGGCTGCTGGCCCAGCTGCGCTCGATGCGTGAGGAGTACCGCGGCGGGGCCCCGCTGGACATCGGCGGGATCTCCGATTTCCTCCACGTCGGCCCGCCACCGGCCGGTGTCGAGCTGCCCCCGGGGACGGTGGCGGGACCGCCCGAGCAGGTGGCCGAGTACCTGCGGCCGTTCGCCGAGGCCGGCGTGGGCCAGATCCAGGTGCGGTTCCCCTCTCGCTCCGCTGCGGAGCTGTGCGACCAGGTCGCCGCCTTCGGCCGCGACGTGGCACCGCTCGTCGACCGTTGATGCGCCGACCGTAGAGGCTCCCCTCTCCGGGGTCACGCTCCCATCGGTCGGCGGAGCAGGTTCAGCGGGTGGTCGAGGTGGTGGTGGTGCTGGGAGCCCCTGCGGGCCCGGACCCGGACAAGGTGGTGGTCGTCGGCGCGGGCGACGCCCCGGTGGTGGAAGTGGATGAGCCCGGTGCCGTGGCGGTCGGGGTGGTCGCTGTGGTCGGAAGCGTCGTGGTGGTCGGGGTCGCGGTGGTGGTCGGCGGCGGAGGCGTCGTCGTGGTGGTCGTGGTGGTGGTCGGGACCGGTGCCGGGGTGACGTTGGTCGACCCTCTGCACAGGCCCTGGGCCAGACAGACGCTCCCCCGTCCGCCGCCACCTGACGCGGCCGCGGAGCTGGCCGGGGGGTACAGGTACCACAGGGTGCCGAAACCGACAAACGCCACCACCATCAAGAGGGTGGACCGCCGGATCGGCAGCCGTTTGTGGACGGGCACCGACATGAAGCCGACCAGGGCGCTGTGCTTGTGTCCGGAGTCATCGGGGTCCTGCCCGCCGGCATCCGGCCCTGCACCGGCGTCTCCCCCGGGGGCGCTGAACCCCTTGGGGATGGCGCTGCGGACCGTGGGGTTCACCTCGGTGTCGTCGGGCTCGTCGGTCATGGGGCGGGATCGCCGATCGAGGGCGAGGCGACCCCGGCCGACCGGAGGGCGGTCGCCGCCCGGAGCCGGATCTCGCGAGCCACCTCGAACTGGCGTCCGGGCAACGTGCGGGCGATGAGGCGCAGCTGCACGTAGCCGACGTCGATGGTCTCCACCCCCGCCACCACCGGGTCCCCGAGCAGGAGGTCCTTCCACTGCGGGTCGGTGGCCATCGTCGCCACCACGTCCTTCAGGAGGGAGGTCACCCGCTCGAGGTCCTCGGCCACCGACACCGGGATGTCGATGACCGCCTTCGACCAGTCCTTGGACAGGTTGGTGACCTGGCGCAGGGCGCTGTTCGGCACCACCACCAACTCGCCCTGGGCCGTGCGCACCTTGGTGACCCGGAGGGTCAGCTCCTCGACCGTGCCGGTGATCCCGGTGGTCTGCCCGGGCACCGACAGGCGGATGAAGTCGCCGAAGGCGAACTGGCGCTCGGCGAACAGGAAGAATCCGGCCAGCAGGTCCCCCACCATCTGCTGGGCCCCGAATCCCAGGCCGATGCCGATCACCGTGGCCGGGGCCACCAGCGTGGTCAGGGGTATCCCCAGCCGGTCGAGGCTCAGGATGGCCACGACGAAGTAGGTGAGGGCCACCGCCGCCCACTCGACGGCTTCGCTCACGGCGCGTGACCGCTTGAGGCTCTCGGAGGCCACCGAGCCCGACTCGATCTGGTGGCGGATCTGGGTGTCGATCCAGGTGCGCCGGCGGGCTCCGAACCAGTGGGCGAAACGCACGAGGAGCCCCGCACCGAGGAGCATGACGATGACGGGGAGGAGGTTGTCTTGAGCCCAGGAGTGGTGGATGCGGGGGAAATTACCATCCGCCGCCGACAGGCACGGTGCCGTCCGAGGCCCCGCACGCCCCCGACCTGCCCGTGGTCACGGCGCCGACGGGACGACCGGCGCTGCCATAAACTGACGGTCTGTCAGGTGCAGGCCCTGGAGGGTTCCCCTCGGCGTGCGCCCACAGGACACCGGACCGCCCACGGAGGAATGCCGCCATGCTCGACTATGTGATCCGCAACGGCCTGGTCGTCGACGGGACCGGGGCCCCCGGCTACCGGGCCGACGTCGGTGTCCGAGACGGGAAGATCGTGGCCGTCGGCCGGGTGGAGGAGGCCGGCGCCACCGAGTTCGACGCCGATGGCCTCGTGGTGGCGCCGGGCATCATCGACCCCCACACCCACTACGACGCCCAGCTGTTCTGGGACCCGACGGCCTCCCCGTCCAACCTGCACGGGGTGACCACGGTGATCGGCGGCAACTGCGGGTTCACCCTGGCCCCCATCAAAGCGGAGGACCACGACTACATCCGACGGATGATGGTCAACGTGGAGGGCATGCCCCTCGAGGCCCTGGAGAGCGGGATCACCTGGGACTGGACCAGCTTCGGCGAGTACCTCGATCGGCTCGAGGGCAACCTCGGCGTGAACGCCGGGTTCCTGGTGGGCCACTGCGCCCTGCGCCGCTGGGTGATGGGGTCCGAGCGGGCCGCCGAGGTGGCCTCCGACCAGGAGGTGGCGGCCATGAGCCGGCTGCTGGCCGAATCGATCGAGGCCGGAGGACTGGGGTTCTCGTCATCCCAGTCCCGCACCCATTCCGACGGGGACGGCAACCCCATCTCCTCGCGCAGTGCCGACCGCCGGGAGATGCTGGCCTTCTGCGAGGTGCTGGCGAACCACCCGGGCACCACCCTCGAATACATCACCAACGGGTGCCTCGACACCTTCAGCGACGAGGAGATCGACCTGATGGTGGCCATGAGCACCACCGCCCGGCGACCGCTGAACTGGAACGTGCTGACCGTCGACTCGCGCACACCGGAGAAGACCCGCCGCCAGCTGGAGGCCTCGGCCCGGGCGGCCGAGGCCGGTGGCCGGGTCATCGCCCTGACCATGCCCACGCTGGTCCCCATGAACATGAGCTTCCGGACCCACTGCGCCCTGTTCCTCATCCCCGGGTGGGGCCCCGTCATGGGGCTGCCGGTCGACGAGCGCATCGTGAAGCTGGCCGACCCGGCGGTGCGGGCCGAGCTCGACCAGCTGGCCCACTCGGATGGTGCCGGTGTGTTCCGGCGCCTGTCGAACTGGGCCAACTACATCATCGGCGACACCTTTGCCCCCGAGAACGAGGGACTGAGCTGGCGCGACGTGGGCTCCATCGCCGAGGAGCAGGGCAAGGCACCCTTCGACACGCTGCTCGACCTGGTCATCGCCGACGGGCTGCGCACCGTCCTGTGGCCCAAGGCCTCCGACGGCGACGACGCATCGTGGCAGGCCCGCCTCGAGGTCTGGAACGACCCCGGCGCCATGATCGGCGGGTCCGACGCCGGCGCCCATCTCGACCGGATGTGCGGATCCAACTATCCGACCTCCTTCCTCGGCGACTGCCTCCGCAAGCGCCGGCTGGTCCCGATGGAGCGAGCCATCCAACTGATGACCGAGGCCCCCGCCCAGCTGTTCGGGCTCGAAGACCGCGGACGGGTGGCCGAGGGCCTGTGCGCCGACCTGTTCGTCTTCGATCCCGAGACGGTGGCCTCGGAGCCCGCCACCCTGGTCCACGACCTCCCGGGGGGCAGCCCGCGCCTGATCGCCGACGCCATCGGCGTGGTCCGGGTGCTGGTCAACGGGGTCGAGACGGTGGTCGACGGCAAGCCCACCGGACGCCTGCCCGGCACCCTGCTCAAGTCGGGGCGGGACACGGCGACGGTCGACCCGTCACTGGCCACCGTCTGACCCTCCGGCTGCCCGGATCCTGCGGTGGCGCAGCGCCCGGGCCCTGCCCGTCGAACTCCCGGGGGGTCGACCACCACCTACACTGCTGACGCGGCGTCAGGTGTCGCCGTCAGTCAGCACGACGCGAGGGCGCCGCGGCGCAGGATCGACGTCATCACCGCACCGCGAAAGGGGACCCGCCATGGGTAGCCAGGTCACCAGGGACGAGACGCAGCTCCTGATCGGGGGCAAGTGGGTCGAGGCCGGCAACGGCACCTACAGCATCACCAACCCGGCCACCGAGACCCTGGTGGGAGAGGCCCCCGACGCCTCGGTGGGCGACGCCGCCGACGCCGCCGCCGCGGCGCGCCAGGCCTTCCCGGCCTGGGCCGCCACCCCCGTCGAGGAGCGCCTGGCCCTGCTGAAGGCGGCGGCGGCCGCCATCCGGGCCAAGAACGAGGACCTGGTCCCTCTGGTCATCGCCGAGACCGGCGCCACCGCCTCGGTGGGCTCGCGCATGCAGGTCCCCATCAGCGCCGACCGCTTCGACCGCTACGCACGCGACATCCGCCATGTCCAGGAATCCATGTTGCCGCCGGTCGCCACCGCGGCCACGCCGCTGGCCCCGGGAGGCCTGATCAGCGCCCTCGCCTACCGCCAGCCCGTCGGGGTGGTGGCGGCCATCGCCAGCTACAACTTCCCCCTGACCAACATGGCCGGAAAGGTCGCCCCGGCCCTGGCCATGGGCAACACCGTGGTCATCAAGCCCGCTCCCCAGGACCCGCTGGCCGTGATCGAGCTGGCCCGGGTCCTCGACGAGGTCGGGTTCCCCCCCGGGGTCGTGAACCTCATCACCTCCGAGGGACCCGAGCCGGCCTCGGCGCTGACCAGCTCGCCCGACGTCGACATGGTGTCCTTCACCGGCTCCACCGCCGTGGGCCAGCGCATCGCCGCCGCCGGGGCTCCGACCATGAAGCGGCTGCTCATGGAGCTGGGGGGCAAGGGGGCCGCGGTGGTGTTCGAGGATGCCGACATCAAAGGGGCCATCACCGCCATCGGCTCGACCTGGGCCTTCCACTCCGGCCAGATCTGCACCGCCCCCACCCGGGCCGTCGTCCACCGCAGCATCTTCGACCAGGTCGTCGACAGCCTGGCCAAATTCGCCGGCGTCCTGAGGGTGGGTGATCCGACGGAGCCGGAGACGGTGGTCGGTCCGTTGATCTCGGCGGCCCAGCGCCAGCGGGTCCTCGACTACATCGCCAGCGGGCGACAGCAGGGCGAGGTGGTGGCCGGCGGCGGCTGCCCCGGACACCTCGACACCGGCTACTACGTGGAGCCCACCCTCATCACCGGATCGAACGACATGACGGCGGCCCGCGAGGAGATCTTCGGTCCCGTCGTGGTGGCCATCCCCTTCGACGACGAGGAGGAGGGCATCGCCATCGCCAACGACTCGGAGTTCGGGCTCTACGACTACGTCTTCTCCGGCGACACCTCCCGCGCCTTCCGGGTGGCCAAGCTGCTGCGGGCCGGCCATGTGGGGATCAATACGGCCCAGCGCAACATGGACGCGCCCTTCGGCGGCTTCAAGATGAGCGGCATCGGTCGGGACGGAGGCGACTACGGCCTCGAGGCCTACTCGGAGATGCAGTCGATCATCTGGGCCGGCTGAGGCGACCCGGGCCGCCCTCCCGGCGCCCGGAGCCGGCGCCCGCCGTCACCGGGCGCCGCAGAACGGTGGGTTGAAGGTGAAGAACCCGCCGTCGGCGCCGACCAGCCAGTAGTCCCCGGTGACGCGGTCTGCGGCCATCCCCACCAGCGGCGCCGCCAGCGCCGTCCCTCTGGTGCTGCCCCGGTAGGCGGCGTCGTCGCAGGGGAAGACCCCGCCGTCCGTGGGTCGTACTGGGGCTCCTCTCGCAGAGGCGGGCACGTCGCCGGCAGGGGGTCTCCGGGCC
>DASZJN010000088.1:0-6454 GCA_035948045.1 Acidimicrobiales bacterium
ACCGTCATCTCGGCCACGGCCACGTGCCTGCGGACCAACTCGTCGTAGGGGGTGGGCAGGGGGGCGATGTCGCGGCCGCGCACACCGTCGCCGTCGACCACGCAGATCGACTCGACCACCACGTCGCGGGGGACGTCGGGCACCTGTCCGGCGTTCGGGATGTTGGCCGGGACGTTGCGGGGGGTCCCGGTCACCAGCGAATCGATGACCGGTGCCGGCAGCTCCCCCGACTGCCACGTCTGCAGCGGCTTGGTACCGCCCAGCCAGGCGTCCACATCGGCGATGTAGCCGCGCTGGTGCTCCTGGCGCCGGGCGATGGGCGTCAATTCGATGTTGTAGTCGCCGCCCCAGTGCGACTCGTCGGTCAGCACCCAGGGCAGGAATTCCGCGATGTGACGATCCCCGGCCGCGGGCAGCGCGCCCCACTTGTCGAGCATGGTGAGCTTGAGGAGGTGACGCTGGAGGAAGTCGAGGCGCGAGAACTCCTCGGCCTCGGGTCGCCCGGGGTGCGGCGCCAACGCGGTGAGTCCCCCCGCCTCCTCCACCATGTCGGCGAGGATGGCGAACCCGTCGGCCCCGTCGACCTCCAGCGCGGTGACCACCGGGAAGTGGTTGACCCCGGCCACAGTGGGCTGCACGGCCTCGTGGGTCTTGCCCAGGGCGATGGCAAGGTCCATGGTCCAGTTCCCGACCTCGTGGCAGAGGCCCACCGCTTTGACCGCGGTCTGCCTGCACACCGCCCGGGTGAGGCAGGTCATCGGATTGGTGATGTTGAGCATCCAGGCGTCCGGGCAGATCGCCTCCATGTCCTGGGCCACTCCGACCAGTACGGGCACATTGCGCAGGGATCGGCTGATGCCGCCGGGACCCACGGTGTCCCCCACGGACTGGCGGATGCCGTGGCGGGCGGGCACCTCCAGATCGGCGGCCATGGAATCGAAGCCGCCGGTGGAGATGGTCACGATGACGAAGTCGGCACCCTCGAGGGACCGGCGCTGATCCGTGGTGGTGGCGAAGGTGGCCTTGGCGCCCAACGACTCGTTGACCATGCGACCGAGTGCCTGCATCTTCTCCAGGGGCGCGGGGTCGATGTCCTCGAGGACGATGTGGGCACCGGCCAACGACGGCGTGCTGAGCACATCGGCCAGGAGCTCCGGGGTCCACTGATAGCTGCCGCCCCCGATGATGGTGATCTGCACCGAGCTCAGCCCGACCCGGTGACGATGGACAGACCTGACATGCATGTCACTCTAACCAGTTGCCCCGGGGCCTTCACAGGCTGGTCTCGTTCGACCGGCGCCCGACGAGCCGTCAGTGCCAGCGCTCAGCCCGGTGGCACGGTCCAGTGCACCAGGTCGGTGCTCCGGGCCACCCCGATCCGGGCCTGTCCCCAGCCCCCGAACCGGGTCAGCTCGGTGCTGCCGGCATAGACCACGTAGTAGAAGCGGCCCGGCAGGGAGGTGGCGTCGCAGACAAAGGCTGAATTGGCGTGCTCGAAGGCGACGCTCGAGATCCCGGCACCGCTGTTGAAGGCCTCGGAGGGGATATCGAGCTGGTAGCCGCCACTCCAGTGCAGCCACCCCGCCCCGGTACCCGGATCGCCGGCCAGGGTGAAGAGCCACGGTTGGTCGAGGGTGTTCGACGTGGCCACCAGACGCCACCGGCCGGCCAGGGTCACGAACTCGTAGTTCTCGATGGTGTCGCCATTGACGGCGATGTCGGGCCGTCCCACCAGTTGCCAGGGCCCCTCCAGCGATGCGGTTGTGGACCTCGCCATCTCGAAGACATAGGGCTGGCTCGGCGACGAATATTTGAATCCCAACAACACCTGGTGGCCGGTGAAGACGAGGGCGCCGTCGATCATCCGGTCCTCCGGCGACGGGACCAGTGACTGGGCCAACGGGTGCGGCGCCGACCAGGTGCTGAGGTCGGCGGAGGTCCGGTAGTAGAGCCGATCCTGGGTCCCCGGTGGAGCGGACTCCCCCGGATCGGACTGGTAGGTGACGAGGTAGCCACCGCTCGGATCCCGCACCACGTCGGGCGAGGCCACACCCAGCACCCCCGCCTGTCGGGGCCACGGGGAGGCCGCCGACCAGTGGAGGAGGTCCGCACTGGTGGCGGTGGCGATCCCCCAGGACACGCCGCCCGGCCGCGAGGCATCGGCGGTCAGGTAGCTGAAGAGCATGTGCCACCGGCCTCCAGCCCAGATGAGAGCCTCGTCCTTCACCCCCGCCGACGGGTAGGACAGGATCGGGTTGCCGAGCTGCGACCAGCTGACGGTCGGTCGTACCGAGCCACCGACGATGCACGCATGGCCGGCGCCGTCCACGAGCTCCCGTGCCGTCAGTGTCGGAGCGGACGGTGGACCGACCGACCCGGTCGGTCCGCCGGTTCCGCCGCCGGCGCCGGCGCCGCAGGCCGACAGCAGCGCCACCAGACCCGCGGCCCACCCACCGCGCCGTAGGGCGGCCCACCCGGCGTGCCGTGGCGGAGGCGCTCCCCCCGTTTCCGTCACGAGGCAGAGGTCACGCGGAGGTCGTAGGTGCCGGCGCCCACCTCGAGGCGGGCGACCCCGTCGGCGACACCGAGCACTCGAACCCCGGCCACCCGGTCAGGAGAACGGCCGCCCTCGGTGACGTCGCTCCCGCGGTCCGCCGGAATGGCGACGGTGGCGGTGCTGTTGGTCGGCACGGTCACCTCGAGGGAGAAGCCCGGATCCGCCGCCGTGGGCCGGCTCCACGCCACGGATATCATGCCGCGCGGCGTCGGCACTGAACCTTCGGCCCGGGCCAGTCCGGCGGCCGGCGGCGACACGTCGAAGGTGGCGAAGCCGGGCGCGGTGGGACGGACTCCGAGGAGTGAGTGCTGGATCTCCACCAGCACATTGGAGCCCCATCCGTGCGACATGCTGTCGCCGACGAGGTCGGAGGGGTTCCACACCTCCCAGGTGAAGGTGGCGCCCCGGGACAGGATGTTGGCCCAGCCGTCGGTGGTGGCATCGGTCAGGCGCGCCACCAGGTCGTCGTACAGACCGCCCAGCGCCATGGCCCCCAGGACCTCGGCGGCCAGCTGGGGAGGGGCCTGCATCCCGAGGCTGCTCACGTAGCGGGCCACCGTGCCGAGGCGATGGGCCGGCACCACCCCGTAGAAGGCGGCACAGGCATTGGCCGTCTGGGACGCCGACGGCGTCGGGGTCCCGTCACTCATCAGGCCGTCGACATAGGTCCCGTCGCGGCGGGTCAGGCGGCGGTTGACCGCCCTGGTCACGGCGGCCTGGCGCCGGCGCTGGCCGGCGATCTCATCCGCCGGCCTCTGGAGTGCTTCGGCCACGTCCGCCGTCCGGCGAAAGACATTCACCCCGAGCACGTTCAAACGGGTCACCACCGGATAGTCGTAGTAGACGTTGGTGGCCGGCAGGGAGGTCACCAATCCGGTGGCGGGCGACACGGCGCTCTCGACGTAGTCCGAGATGCGACCGAGCACCCCGTAGACAGATTGGAGGAGGGCCCGGTCCCCGGTGTGCATCCAGTACTGCCATACCCATTCGACGTAGATCTCGGTGGACTCGTTGATGTCGAGCGCACCCAGCCCGGTCGGGTAGATCTTGTTGACCGCTCCGTTGGGCCAGTAGCGGCCTTGGGACTGGCCGAACTCGAGCAGTGACTTGCGCGTGAGGTTCTGCTCGCCCAGCCCGGCCATAGCCGTGCACGATTCGTTGAAGCCGTCGAAGAGCCACGGGCCCTTCTCCCTCGTGGGTGTGTCGAGGAACTGCTCCTGCGCGGTGAACATGGCCGAATGGAGGCCGAGTCCGAACACGGCGTCGATCACCGGTTGGTCGGACGAGAAGGTGGCCGCCGGCTGGGCGGGAAGGGCAGTGTGGCGGGTGAGGGCAGCTACGTCTCCGACGGCGAGGGGCTCCCCGGGGTTGTCGACCTGGAAGTACCGGAACCCGAGATAGTCGAAGGGGTGGAATTCCTCCGCCCCTCCCCCGCGCTGGACGTAGCTGTAGCTCATGTCGGTGTGCTGGGTGCCGTGCTGGGTGGAGACCTGGCCGGGCGTGCCGGTGAACGGCTGCCCCGGTGTCGGCTCGTCGAGCAGGTAGCCCGCCCGCATGGTGACCAGACGGCCGGGCGTCCCCTGGTGGAACGTGACTGGGGGGACGGCGGCATACACCCTTCCGAAGTCGGCCACCACCGCGCCCGAGGACAGCGTGGAGAGGGACACCGGCCGCACCGGCTCTTCGACGATCCGGGTCCGCACCGGGACGAGTCGGGTCCAGGGCTTGGTGGGGGCGCGTCCCAGCACGACGGCCGGCGCCCACGTTCGGTCATCGAAGCCCGGGAGCTGCCAGCCGAGGGGTTGACCGGGCCCGTCGATGTTCTCGGTGAAGTCGACCAGATCGCCCTCGAGGTCGCGCTGGGTGCCGGGCAGCCACGCGCCCTTCCGAACCCGCCACGACCCGTCGGTCGTCACCCGCTCGATGTGGCCGTCCTGGTAGTGCACGACGATCTGGGCGATCACCCCCGGGCTCCCGGCGGGATGCCCCTTGGTCGGCCCCTGCCAGCTCGACACGATTCCCACGGCATTGGCCGCCCCCGGCCGCAGGAGCCCGGTGACGTCGAGGGTCTCGTAGTACATCGAGTCGGGGAAGCTGTAGGCCTGGCCCTTGCCGGCGCGAGTCCCGTTCACGTACAGCTCGTACTGCTGGTCTCCCGAGACAAAGGCGCGGGCTCTGGCGATCGGACCACCCCGCAGCATCACCTCGGTGCGGGCATAGGTGTACTGGTCAGGCTCCCCGACCTCGCTGTTGACCCGCCCGATCCAGGAGGCCCGCCAATGTCGATTCTCCAGCCCCGTCTCGAATGTGGACGGGGCCGATCGCAGCCCCGCACGCCCCGAGCGGTCCCAGGTCTGCACCGTCCAGCGGTAGGCGGCGTCCGGGGCCAGCCGCGGTCCCCCGTAGGCCACGAAGGCCTGCTCGGCGGACGCCACCTGTCCGCTGTCCCACAGGGTCGGAGCCGGCTGCGATCCGACAACCGGTCCCGCGACCTCGATGCGGTAGGCGCTCTGGAGTGCGCCACGCCGGGCGTCCTGCACCTGCCAGGCGAAGTAGATGTCTCCCGGGCTGAGACCGATGGGGACGGTTAGACCGTCGACCGTCAGCTCGGCCGGCGCACCGGGCTGGCCCCCGCCGGCCTCCGCCGCGGACGGCAGGACCGAGGCCACGGCCAGACCCGCGGCACCCATCAGACCGCTCCCCAGCAGTTGCCGCCTACTCAACGTCCAGGTGCGCAGCGGTTGGCCGTCGGCCCGCTCCCCCATCTCGGAGACCCTAATTGGCCCGGCAACCCGCCGGTAGCATCTCCGGTCATGGCCGCGCCGTCCCTGTTGTACGTCACGCAGGTGGCTCCTTATCGCGAGGGGCCGGCCGGTGTCCACGGAGTGCTCGACCAGTCGGCCACGGCCATGGCCCAGCTGGCCGAGGCCACCGGCCTCGCCTACCACCGGGTGACCGACGTGCGCACCCTCGACCCCGTGGCACTGGAGGCGGCTCGTGTGGTGGCGCTGTTCACGATCGGGGAGACACCGTGGTCGGCCGCTCAACAGCACGCCCTGATCGACGGCACCCGCGGCGGGCGGCTCTCGGTGCTGGCCGTGCATTCGGCCACCGACTCCTGCTACGGATGGGAGGACTACGGGCGGCTGGTCGGCGCCCGCTTCGACGGCCACCCCTGGACGCAGTGGTGCACCCTGGATGTCATCGAGCCCACCCACCCGGCCGTCGCCCACCTCGGCCCGAGCTGGCACTGGCGCGACGAGGTCTACACCTTCCGGGACCTCCGCCCCGACGCCCGGGTCCTGCTGGCGGCCCGACCGGAGCAACTCGGCTCCTCCGACGGCGGCTCCAGGGGCGACCCCGGCTCGAGCTACCCCCTGTCATGGTGCTTCACCGAGGGATCGGGTCGTGTCTTCTCCACATCGCTGGGACACTTCCCTCATGCCTGGGAGAGCCAGGACTATCTCCGTCATCTGGCCGGGGGGCTCGAGTGGTTGACGGCGGTGGCCCGGGAGACGTGAGCCGCCGTCGGCCTTCCTCCGTCGCCGAGCAGGTGCGTTCAGACCGGGTCGCGACCGAGAAGTGCGGTGCCGGTATTCATGGTTCGTCTCGTTCCACCACCACGGCCTCCCAGCCCCGCAGTTGGATGCCATCCCCGAGGTGCTCTCCCTGGCGACGACCATCGGTGCCGACCCGTACGGTGCCGGCGATTCCGCTGACCATCACATCCTCAGAGGCCATGTTGAGCGCCACCACGATCCGGTCGCCGCGGCTCCACACCCAGGCCCCGCGAGGAGCGTCCAAGGACCGGTAGGGGCCCGTCTGCAACCCAGGGGCATCTCGCCGCAGGGCGATGAGGTCCCGGGCCAGGGTGAGCATGGAGGTGGGGTCGTCCCT
>DASZJN010000089.1:0-1641 GCA_035948045.1 Acidimicrobiales bacterium
GAGGTCGACGGGCCGATGGCCGTGATGACCAACTTTCGGGCCGAGAAGCACGGGTACGCCGAGAAGAAGGCCGCCCGGGCGGAGGCCCGGCCCCCGGTGTACCGGAAGCGCTGAACCCAATGAACAGAGCCACGGTGTACCCACCCGGTGCGGCATCCACCGGTCCGGCTGTCGGACGATCCGGACGCTACGGCGCACGGCCGTTCACGGTAGAACGGGGGGACCAGCCGAGGCGCGCCCGGGTACCTTCCGTGGCCGTGGCGCGCAAAATACCCAAGGGGTGACCATGACCGAGATATCGACCGCCACTGTCACGTCGAGCCGCCCGGTGCTCGCCAGCGGGACGTTCCGACTGGGAGATTCGACGGTCCACCGGTTGGGATTCGGAGCCATGAGGATCACCGGTCCCGGTATCTGGGGTGAACCGGCCGATCGGGCCGAGTGCGTGAGGGTCCTCCGTCGAGCCGTCGAGTTGGGGGTCGATCTCATCGACACCGCCGACTCCTACGGCCCGGAGGTCAGCGAGCACCTCATCTTCGAGGCGCTCCATCCCTACCCCGACGGACTGGTCATCGCCACCAAAGCGGGCCTGACCCGCTCGGGGCCCGGCCGCTGGGCTCCGGTCGGGCGACCCGAGTACCTGCGCCAGCAGTGCGAGATGAGCCTGCGGCGCCTCGGCCTCGAGCAGATCGACCTGTTCCAGCTCCATCGGATCGACCCGGCAGTGCCGGCCGCGGAGCAATTCGGTTTGCTGGCCGACCTGGTGTCCGAGGGCAAGGTGCGACACGTCGGCCTCTCCCAGGTCTCCATCCGCGAGATCGAGGCAGCCCGGCGGGTCGTTCCCATCCTCAGCGTCCAGAACCTGTACAACCTGACCGACCGCTCGTCGGAGGATGTGCTCGACCACTGCGGGGCGGAAGGGCTCGGGTTCATCCCTTGGAATCCGATCGCCGCCGGGGCGCTGGCCCAGCCGGGTGGTCCGGTGGACGCCATCGCCCGGGAGACCGGCACCACCCCGTCCCAAGTGGCGCTGGCCTGGCTCCTGCACCGGTCGCCGGTCATGCTCCCGATCCCCGGCACCAAATCCGTGGCCCACGTCGAGGAGAACTGCAACGCCGCCACGTTGGAGCTGAGCGACGATCACATGGATTCCCTCACCACCGCCTAGGCGAGCAGGCGATCAACAGACCCCCCGGTCGACAGCGTCGCTCCTCGCCGGTCAGCCCGATGCAGCGGGTCCCGCCTCGGGCGCCCGGTCGCCTTGGACGTCGGAGCCGGTGATCGTCAGATAGGCGACCATTCCGATGATCAGGGCACTGAGCACCAGGACGACGGGGCCGGCTCCGAATCCGAGCCCGCCCGAGGTCTTCGGCTTTCCGAAGCCGTCGGCGATCGAGGCCCCGAGCGGCCGGGTGATCACGTAGGCGAACCAGAACGAGAACACGGCATTCCACCGCAACCAGCGATAGCCGACGGCCGGAATGGCGATGATGCCGGCGAAGAGGAGTGCCGACGTGAAGTACCCGAGGTGGAGCGTGTAGGCAGTGAAATCGCCGAGCGCCGTCCCCATGGCGAAGGTGGCCACCACGGTGGCCCAGTAGAAGGCCTCCCGGCGCGGCGTGTCGATGGTGTGAATGGACA
>DASZJN010000090.1:0-1563 GCA_035948045.1 Acidimicrobiales bacterium
GGGCGCGGCCAGCGTGCCGGCAACCATCGTGAATTGGGGCGGCGACGACATCGTCACCATCCAGGAGTGGTCGGCCTACCTGGGCGAGCTGACCGGCCTCCGGGCCGAGGTGGTGGTCTCGGAGTCCGTCGGGTCCCACCGGGGCATGATCTCCGACGCCGCCAAGCGACGCACCCTGACCGGGCCGTGCCGGGTGGGTTGGCGCCAGGGGCTCGGTCGCGTGGCCGACGCTCGCGGCGTCTCGGCGGCGCCGGGCTGATGCATGAGCGAGCGGGTGGACCAGCTCGCCAGCACGGGGGCCCGACGAACGACGTTGCGCCCCGCTGAGAAGAAGGAGACACAACCGTGGACACCAAGGGAAGTGCCCTGGTCACCGGGGCCAGCCGGGGGATCGGGCGCGCCATCGCCATCGAGCTGGCGGATCGGGGCTTCGACACCACCGCGGCCATGCGCAATCCCGGCGACGGCACCGACCTGGCCGCCGCCACCGACGGCCGGCTCAGAGTGGTCCGCACGGATGTCAATGACCCGGGCACCTATGACCTGCCCGGGGACCTCCGCGTGCTGGTGAACAACGCCGGCGTCGACTCCCCGTACCTGCCCGTCGAGCACTCCGACCTGGGGGACTGGCGTTCGCTCTTCGAGACCAACCTGTTCGGGCTGGTGGGGATCACCAAGGCCGCCATCCCGACCCTGCGGGCGAACCGCCCCGCGGTGATCTGCAACATCTCCTCGTCGTCGATCCTGGCCTCCGTGCCCTTCTATGCCGCCTACCGCGCCAGCAAGGCGGCCGTCTCGGCCTGCTGCGACAGCCTCCGCGTCGAGCTGGCTCCCTCCCAGATCCGGGTGGTGGAGATTCTCCCGGGCCCGGTCGACACCGACATGTTCCGACAGAGCACCGGGGACCAGGCCGCCACCGGCTTCGACCGCTATCGGGCGATGGCTGATCGGGCCGCCGAGCTTCGCCGGGAGGCCGCCGATCCCCTGGTCTCGTCACCACAGAATGCGGCGGCACTCATCGTCGACGCCGTCCTCGATGACGGGGGACCGATGCGGTACGGATGCGATCCCCTGTCCATCGGACTCCTCGATCTGTGGCGGCAGTCGGATGACGAGACCATGTTCGACCTCACGGGCCGATCCCTCGCCGGCCTGGCCGAGCCGAACGCCCAGTAGATCGAGGCCCCGTGGCGCAGGCTGTGGCCTTGCGGTCAGGCTGCCGGGGCGCCGCCGCCGTAGGATCGATCCTCAGTCTCCGATCTCGGCGACCAGGCCCGCCCTGGACGCCGCCATCGCCTCACGGGCCTGTCTGGACGCCGTGGGGTACTGGGGGTCGACCTCGGCGAGGACGCTGACCAGGACCGCCGCGGTGGCGAGGCGGCCGAACCACTTGTGGTCGGCCGGGACTACGTGCCACGGTGCCCATTCCGTGCTGGTGTGGCTGAGCATCTCGTCGAACGCCTTCTGGTAGTCGTCCCAGTGCCGGCGCTCGGCGATGTCGCTGACGGAGAACTTCCAGTTCTTGGCCGGATTGTCGATGCGCTTGAGGAAGCGCTTCGCCTG